>NZ_DCNR01000057.1:19101-19234 GCF_002322065.1 Dermacoccus sp. UBA1591
ACTCGCGGCGGCGCTCGTCGTCACGGCGACACAGCTCGTCGCGCACCGTCAGGGGTCGACGGAGACGACGGCACCCGCGCCCGGGATCGACGCCACGCCCACCCCGGCGCCGTCCAGATCGGAAGAGCGGTTC
>NZ_DCNR01000059.1:0-16240 GCF_002322065.1 Dermacoccus sp. UBA1591
CGGCGATCTCGGTGACCACGAGTTCGGCCACGTCCACGTCCTCGTTCAGGAGAAGCGATGAACACCTACTCCTCGCCCGGTTTTCACGGCGCGACCCAGACGATCTCGGTGTGGGCGCCGGCCGCCGAGCGCATGGTGCACCTCGTCGCGGACGGCGTGAAGGCGCCCATGAAGGCCGGCGAGAACGGCTGGTGGCATTCGCCCGAGCCGGTGCGCGTCGGCAGCGAGTACGCCTTCAGCATCGACGGCGGCGACCCGCGCCCCGACCCGCGTTCGCTGCTGCAGCCCGAGGGCATCCACGGCCCCAGCGAGGGCGTCGACCTCGCGGCCCACGACTGGCAGGACGACGGTTGGCGCGGCCACCACGCGGACGCGGCCTCGCACGACGACGCGATGCGCGGCGCGGTCTTCTACGAGCTACACATCGGCACGTTCACCGAATCCGGGACGTTCGACTCGGCCATCGAACGGCTCGATCACCTCGTGACGCTCGGGGTGACGCACGTCGAGATCCTGCCGGTGAACGGCGTTCCGGGAGAGCGAAACTGGGGCTATGACGGTGTCAACTGGTACGCGACGAGCGCCGCCTACGGCGGCCCGGCCGCCTTCCAGCGCTTCGTCGATGCGTGCCACGCGCGCGGCCTCGCCGTCTGCCTCGACGTCGTCTACAATCACCTCGGCCCGAGCGGCAACTACTTGCCCGAGTTCGGCCCCTACTTCAATGCGCTGCACCACACGCCGTGGGGCCCCGCCGTCAACCTCGACGGCCCGCAGAGTGACGAGGTGCGCCGCTTCATCATCGAGAACGCGCTCATGTGGTTCACCGAGTTCCACGTCGACGCGTTCCGCCTTGACGCCGTCCACGCGCTCGCCGACGACACGGCCGTCCACATCCTCGAAGAGCTCACGGCCGCACTGGAACTCGCCGCCGAGCAGACGGGGCGCAACGTGGTCGTCGTCGCCGAGTCCGACCGCAACGACCCGGCCACCGTCACGCCGCGTGCGCGCGAACCGCGCTCGGGTCAGCGCGGACTCGCAGTCGCCGACGGTGGCAGCGCCGGCCTCGGGCTGAGCGGGCAGTGGGCCGACGACATCCACCACACCCTGCACGTGCTGCTCACCGGCGAGACGCAGGGCTACTACGAGGACTTCGCGGCCCCCGCGGCCCTCGCCAAGATGTACGCGACGCCGTTCTTCCACGACGGCACGTACTCGAGCTTCCGCGAGCGCCGCCACGGCCGCCCCGTCGATCCCGAAGCGACGCCGGGTTGGCGCTTTGTCGCGTCTCTGCAGACGCACGATCAGGTCGGCAACCGCGCGACGGGCGAGCGCCTGTCGCAGCTCGTCGGCGTCGACCGGCTGGCCTGCGCGGCAGCGCTGCTGCTGACGTCGCCGTACACGCCGATGCTCTTCATGGGTGAGGAGTACGGTGCGCAGACCCCCTGGCAGTTCTTCACCGACCACGTCGACCCCGAGATCGCCGAGGGCACCTCACGCGGGCGCGCGGCCGAGTTCGCAGCCCACGGCTGGGGTGACGCGGTGCCCGACCCCCAGGAGGAGTCGACCTTCCGCAACTCGGTGCTGCGCTGGAGCGAGATCGACGACCCCGACGGCGAGCAGTCGCTCCTGCTCGACTGGTACCGCACCCTCATCAGGCTGCGCCGCGAGGTGCCCGACCTGTCCGACCCGACCCTCGGCACGAGCCGGGTCGAGGGTGACGGCCAGGGCCCGACGAGCGTCGTGACGGTGCACCGCGGCGACTGCCGCGTCGTCGTCAACCTCTCGGGCGAGGCGACGACGATCGACGCCGACCGTGTCATCGCCGCATGGCACATCGTCGACGAGCGCCCCGCCGACGGCGGGGGAGTGCGCGTCGTCATCCCGGCCGACGGGGTGGCCATCGTCCGCTGACCCGTAGCAGGGTCGTGCCGCCCGGTGCGACCCTGTGGAGTTCGCGGCGACGGCGTCCGGCGGATGTCTCGACGGCGCCCGGCGGAATGCCGCCCGCCCGCGCGTCGTTGACCCGATGACGCACTCGACGCCTCGTCGAGGCACCGAAGGAGCCAGCCGTACCCGTGACGCGTTCCCACCACAAGCCGTTGTTCTTCACCGACCGCGAGTTCCAGGCGTTCGAGGGAGCACCCGACCCCGCCGATGTCACCGCCATCGCGCACGAGAGCGCCGCCATCCTCGTCGGCGCCGGGCGCACCAACGCGGACCCGGAGGTGACGGCCCGGCTCATCGCGCTGACGGACGAGATCGGCTTGTCGACGCTCGCGCAGCTGTGGGCCGGGCGCCCCGCCGTCAGCCTGCCCGGCGTGCTGTGGCGCCTCTACACGCTGCGCGAATGGGTGCGCCGCGACGCTGTAGGCGCCGCGGGCGACTACAACGCCGGTATCCGGCACGCTCACGTCTCCCACGCCGTCGCGGGATCGGCCGACCCGAGCGGACCTGCCGAGATCAAGGCGCTCGCCGACCGCATCCTCGAGGGCGCCTACACCGGCGACTTCGCCGTCGCGCTCGAACGCGCCGCAGCCTTCTGTCGCGTCGTCGCCTCCGGCCGGGCCGAACGCGCCGAGCGTCACGACGGCCATGACGATGCCCTGGCCGCGCGCGAGGCGCTCAGCGCCGCACGGCTCGGCGACACAGCCCGTGACCTGACGAAGGCCGCCTCCGCCTGGCGCATCGGCAACCTTGACTGATCCGACCCGACTGACTCGACTCAGGTCATTCGACCCGGGCGGCCCGTCTCGAGCGGTGCATCTCGACCGGTTCATGGGTTGCGCTGTCTGGTCTCGACCGGTGGTGACGCCTCGCCAGGCGTCGCCGGCTCCGGGACGACACTGCACTGCGTGACGTTTCTCGCAGCCGCCGGGAATGCGAGGGCCGGTGATGTTCGTTAAGGTGGATGAGCACGCTGGGCCGCGGCAGCCCCGGGTCCCAAATTCAGCCGCTACGAGCGGCCTAGTGCCGAGAGGCGCTCCCGGTCCAGCGTGTCTCACATCTCTCGCGGCGCGGCCATCCCCTGCGCCGCTACCGCACCTCATCGCGAGCGGCGAAGCGCCGGGATGTATTGGCATTCGACCGTGCCGTGGTGGTCAGTGCGCCAGGAGGTAGTGCTCCGCCGCGTCGCGGCGGGCCTTCTCGCGGGCGCGACGCCCACCGCCCTTCCAGTCGCAGACGTGGCAGACGCCGTAGCTGAAGTTGCCGTCGTCGACGATTCCCGGGGTGTCCGAGAAGACGATCTCGTCAGGGGTCGGGTGAGCGCCGCGCGCGATCGCCTGCTTCTTGCGGTTCTTGAGCAGCGACTTGCGCGACCACGTTCCAATACGAGTTGCATCCTTCGGCACAAGCACAGTGTGCATGAAATCGGGATGAACGGCCCCTGAAGCATTGAGTCGATTTGCCCGACCCCGGGCACGATGTTCAGCGCCGGCTCGCGCTATGCCGAAGAGGGTTGCGCCCCAGGGAAACTCGATCGGCACACGGTCATAGCCCCCGCTCATATGTGATGTGAGTCATTCTGCATCCCGACGTGCAGCGACGCCTGCAGCGCCTCCCAGCGTGAAGTCAGGTTGACGCCGCAGGAACGCTGCCCGGCAACGCAGGCGCCCCCCACCGTCACGACGGTGGGGGGCGCACAACGCACGATGGATCAGCAGTGCTTCTCGGGCTGAGCTCGGGGGCGCCTGCGGACCTCGCTTCGTTCGTGTCCTCGGCACCCTTTCGCTTTCACCTGACGGGCTCGGAGGGCCGCGCCGGGCCGGTGCTCGCTTCGCTGCGCCCCGGTCCTCACGGCCCTTTCGCCCGGCTGTCAGCCGAAGCGACCGGAGATGTAGTCCTCGGTCGCCCGCTGATCCGGGTTGCTGAACATCTTCTGCGTGTCGTTCATCTCGACGAGCATGCCGGGCTTGCCCGTCGCCTCGAGGTTGAAGAACGCCGTCCGGTCAGCCACACGCGCCGCCTGCTGCATGTTGTGCGTGACGATGACGATCGTGTAGTCCTTCTTCAGCTCCAGCATCAGATCCTCGATGGCGAGCGTCGAGATCGGGTCGAGAGCCGAGCACGGCTCGTCCATGAGGAGCACGTCCGGCGACACCGCGATGGCACGCGCGATGCACAGACGCTGCTGCTGACCGCCCGACAGGCCGGCACCCGGCTTGTCGAGGCGATCCTTGACCTCGTTCCACAGGTTCGCGCCACGCAGCGACTGCTCCGTCTTCTCGGCGAGCACCTTCTTGTCCTTCACGCCGTTGAGGCGCAGACCCGCGACGACGTTGTCACCGATCGACATCGTCGGGAACGGGTTGGGGCGCTGGAACACCATGCCGACGGTGCGGCGCACCGCCACCGGGTCGACGCCCGGCGCGTACAGGTCCTCGTCGTCGAGGAGCACCTGACCCTCGACGCGGCCGCCGGGGATGACCTCGTGCATGCGGTTGAGGGTGCGCAGGAACGTGGACTTGCCGCAGCCCGACGGGCCGATGAAGGCCGTGATCGAGCGGGGCTCGATCGTCATGGAGACATCGTTCACGGCGAGGAAGTCGCCGTAGTAGACGTTGAGGTTGTGAACGTCGATCCGCTTGCTCATTGAACTCGGGTTCCTTTACGAGTCGTATCCGCGCGAGCGGATGTCAGTTCTTGACCTTGCTGAAGCGGCTGATGAAGCGGCCCAGCAGGTTGAGAAGAAGGATGAGGAGGATGAGGGTGCACGCCGCCGCCCACACGCGCTGCGCGGAGGCGTCGACGGCCATGTTGTCCTTGCCGTTGTAGATCATCGTCGGCAGCGTGCCCATGAGGCCGCCGAACAGGTTCGTCGACAGCGACTTGAAGTACGGCGCGAGGATGATGAGCGGTGCCGTCTCGCCCATGACGCGGGCGAGGCCGAGCAGCACACCGGTGACGATGCCGGAGAACGCCGTCGGGAGAACGATCTTGAGGATCGTCTTCCACTTCGGCACGCCGAGGGCGTACGCGGCCTCGCGCAGCTCGTTCGGCACGAGCTTCAACATCTCCTCCGTGGAGCGCACGACGACGGGAACCATGAGCAGCACGAGCGCCAGGCACACGGCGAACGGGATGCGGTCGAAGCCGAACGTCGTCACCCAGACGGCGTAGACGAACAACGCGGCGACGATGGAGGGGACACCGGTGAGGATGTCGACCATGAAGCTGACGATCTTCGCGGCACGGCCGCGCCCGTACTCGACGAGGTAGACGGCGGTCATCACGCCGATCGGCACGGCGATGAGAGCCGTGACGAAGGCCTGGATGAGGGTGCCCTGGATGGCGTGGGCGGCGCCGCCGGCGACCTCGCGGCGGCCGACGCCGCGCTGGCTCTTCGTCCACCAGTCGACGTGCAGGAGCAGCTCGCCGCCCTTCATGATGACGGTGGCGATGATCCACACCAGCGGTACGAGGGCGACGAGGAACGCGGCCCACATGACGACGGTGGCGATCGTGTTCTTCGTCGCGCGGCCGCCGGACTGGCCCTTGCCGGAGAGCGAGTTCTTCGACCGGGGCTCGGGAGCGGGGTTCTTCTCGAGGGAGTGGGCTGCGGTGCTCATTCGGTGAACGCCTTCCTGCGCTCGATGACGACACGGGCGATCGCGTTGACGACGAACGTCAGGATGAACAGGACGAGGCCCGCCGCGATGAAGGCCCCCGTCTTCGAGGGGTTGTCGAACTCGCCGGCGTTGTTGGCGATCTTCGAGGCGAAGGTCTCACCGCCCTTGAAGATCGAGAAGTTCCAACCCTCGCTGCCGTTGAGGGCGGAGACGATCATCATGACGGCGACGGTCTCACCGAGCGCGCGCCCGAGGCCGAGCATGGACGCGCTGATGATGCCGGGCTTGCCGAAGGGGAGCACCGCGGTGCGGATGACCTCCCACTTCGTCGCGCCGAGCGCCGTCGCCGCATCCTTGTGGGCCTGCGGCGTCTGCGCGAAGACCTCACGCGTCAGGGCCGTGATGATCGGCAGGATCATGATGGCGAGGATGATCGAGACGAAGGCGATGGTGCTCGCGGGGGAGGTGTCCGTCTTGGCGAACAGGGGGCACCAGCCCAGCACGTCCTGGATGACCTTGGCCACCGGGTCGAAGTACTGACCGACGGTGAACACGCCCCACAGGCCGTAGACGATGGACGGCACGGCCGCCAGCAGGTCGATGAGCGCAGCGCCCGGCTTCGCCAGCCACTTCGGCGCGTACTGCGTGAGGAACAGCGCGATGCACACGGCGAGCGGCACGGCGATGAGCATGGCGAGCACCGAGGAGGTGACCGTCACCCACAGCAGGCGGGCGATGCCGAAGTGCATCGGGCTCGAGTCGACGTCCCAGTCCTGGGAGGTGAGGAAGTTCGAGTGGTCGTCCATGATGGCGGGAACCGCCTGGATGACGAGGAAGGCTCCGACGAGCGCGACGAGGACGACGACGAGGAGGCCCGCGCCGCGCGCGAGGCCACCGAAGATCATGTCGCCCCTGCGGCCCGTCGCTGCGCGGTCACCGGAGGGGGCGCGTTCGCCGGGGCCCTCCCCGGGGGTGTGACCGTCGTCGGGGCCGGGTGCGTCGGCCACCGAGACGCCGGTGATTGAACTCATGAGGTTTCCTGCCTCTGCTCGAGCTGGTACGGGTGGAACGCGAGACTATGGACTCGCTCCGACGCGCAGACGGGGTGCTCGGGCGCCGAAGCGCCCGAGCACCCCGTCAGGCGCTGTGCGTCACTGGATGGCGTTGACGGCCGTCTTGACCTTGCCCTGGATGTCGGCCGGCAGCGGCGCGTAACCCTGGGATTCGAGGTTCTTCTGGATGTCGTCGCCGGCGAAGTAGGTGAGGAACGACTTCACGGACTTGCCGATCTCGGCGTCCTTGTACTTCGAGCAGACGACCTCGTACGTGACGAGGACGATCGGGTAGGCGCCCGCTTCCTTCGTCGCGTAGTCGAGCTTGAGGCGCAGGTCGTTGCCCGTGCCGTCGATCTTCGCGGCAGAGATGGCCTTGGACGCCGAGGCGCCGGTCAGCTCGACGGCGCCCGCGCCGTTGTCGATCTTCGCGACCTGCAGCTCGTTGTCCTTCGCGGCCGACCACTCGGCGTACGTGATGCCACCGTCGGTCGACTTCACGGACGAGGTCACGCCGGCCGTCTTGGCCTTGCCTTCGCCCTTGCCCGTCCACTTCTTGCCGGGCTCGGCCGTCCACTTGTCCTTCGCGGAGGCGGCGAGGTACTTCGTGAAGTTCTCCGTCGTGCCCGACTCGTCCGAGCGGAAGAAGACCTTGATGTCCTTGGCCGGCAGGGTGACGCCCTTGTTGACCGCGGCGATCGCCGGGTCGTTCCACTTCGTGATCTTGCCGTTGAAGATGTCGGCGAGGACGGCCGGCGTCAGCGTGATCGGGTCCTTGACGTCCTTCAGGTTGTACGAGACGGCGATCGGGCCGGTCACCATCGGGATGTTCCAGGCCTCGGAACCGCAGGCCGTCTTGGCCTCGTCGGTCTCGATCTTGCCGTCCTTCGGCTTCGTCTTGAGCGCGGAGTCAGAGCCGGCGAAGTTGACCTGGCCGGCGATGAACTGCTTGATGCCGTTGCCGGAACCGGTCGCGTTGTAAGTGACGTTGTTGTCGCAGGTCTTGCCGTACTTCTCGATGGCGTCCTGGATCGCGTTGTCCTGGGCGGAGGAACCCTCGGCCTTCAGGTCCTTCTTGCCGCAGTCGGCCGAACCCGAGTCGCCGCCGGACTTGGCGGCGTCCGTCGCGCTGGAGCCTGCGGACTTGGCGCCGTCGGTGGCGGAGTCGGACGACTCGCTGCCACAGGCGGACAGGGCAAGGGCGCTGGCCAGCGCGACGCCGGAGATGCGGGCGATGCTCGTGATCTTCACGGGATACAGACCTCTCGTCACAAAGTATTTCCGGGCACGTGCCTGGACGCTTGGAACCTAGGTCGTTCACGTGTCGCGAATCCCCCTTCGAGGTGAACGTTGAGTGAACGCAGTCTGAGGGGTGTGAGAGGCCTTGGGGCAGTGGGAGATTGGGGGGGGCGAAAGTGGTCGTCAGCGTTCCAGTGGCGGCGTGCGCAACCGCTCCACCGAGACGATTTGTGCCTCCTGGCCGCTACCGAGAACCTGACAGACGAGCACCTCGCCCTTGTCCATCCCGTGCGCCTTGATGTGGCCGAGGCAACGCCGCGTCGCCGACCCGGTCGGCGCGAGTGCGGACAGCGTAGCGACGAGGTCGGGGATGAGGGGGCGGTGGGTGCACAACGCCGTCGCATCGGCGCGCTCGAGGGCGCGCGTCAACTGGCGGGCGGCCTTCTCGGGGTGAGCGGCGAACGTCTCCTCCGACAGCGCGCTCTTCGTCTGCAACCGCGTCCCGCTCGCGGACGTGAACGGCTTGACCGTCTGCACGCACCGCGTCGACGACGACGACACGACGCGCTCAGGAGCCCACGCGCCGAGGACGGGGACGAGCGCCGCGGCCCGTGCGCGGCCGCGCTCGCTCAGCGGGCGGCGGGCGTCGTCGTCACCCCGATACGCGGCGCGCGCCTGGGCGTGGGCGTGACGCACGAGCAGCAGCGGCCACGTCTCGAGGCGGCCGTCACGCTCGGCTTCGAGCAGGGCGTCGAGGGGGAGGCGGTCGCGTGCGTAGGTGAGCGTTCGTCGAGCCGTCTCGACGTCGAGCCAGCGCACCTCGTCGACCTCGTGCTCGAGCACTCCGCTGCCGCCGACGACCTGGGCGGCCCAGTACCGGACGAGCTTCGTCGCGCCGTTGTCGAGGCCGTAGACGAGCTCGGGCAGGGGGATGCCGAGACGCACCTGCAGCCCCGTCTCCTCGAGCACCTCACGCGCAGCGGCCTGAGCGAACGTCTCACCGGGGTCGAGCTTGCCCTTCGGCCACGACCAGTCGTCATAGCGCGAACGATGAACGAGTGCCATCTCGATGCCGCTGCGGCGGCGGCGCCACACGAGCGCCCCGGCAGCAGGCACCAGCTCGGGGTTCTTGCCGCGCGTCACCGCCGGCGGGCCTTGCGACGACGCTTCGAGTACGCCTCGATCAGATCGGCCTGGTAGTCGTTCTTCGGCGCGCCGTCGGGCGTGAGGTTCTCCCGGATCCAGCGGCCCTCGGCGTCGAGACGCCACGACGAGGTCTGCGGGCTCATGCCGGTGGCGACGAGGTCGACGACCGTCGCGACCTGGCGCTCGTCCGTCAGCCGCACGAGCGCTTCGACGCGGCGGTCGAGGTTGCGGTGCATCATGTCGGCGCTGCCGATGTAGGCGATCGGCTCCTGGCCCTCGACGTCGAAGACGAACACACGGCTGTGCTCGAGGAAGCGCCCGAGAATCGAGCGCACCTCGATGTTCTCGCTCAGCCCGGGTACGCCCGGACGCAGCGCGGAGATGCCGCGCACGAGAACGTTGACCTTCACCCCGGCCTGCGAGGCGCGGTAGCAGGCGTCGATGATCTGCTCGTCGACGATAGAGTTGACCTTGAGTGACACGCTCGAGGCCTTGCCGGCCCCGGCCGCCTCGATGCACCGGTCGATCTGCTCGATCAAGCCGGAACGCACCGAACGCGGCGCCACGAGAAGGCGCTTGAACTTGGCGCGCGGCGCCATGCCCGACAGCTGGTTGAACAGCCGGCCCAGGTCCTCGCCCACGTCGGGGTCGGTCGTGAGCAACCCGAGGTCCTCGTAGAGACGAGCCGTCTTGGGGTTGTAGTTGCCGGTGCCGACGTGGCAGTAGCGGCGGATGCCGTCGCCCTCATGCCGCACGACGAGGCACAGCTTCGCATGCGTCTTGAGCCCGACCATGCCGTAGACGACGTGCACGCCCGCGCGCTCGAGCTTGCGCGCCCACGTGATGTTGTTCTCCTCGTCGAAGCGCGCCTTGATCTCGACGACGGCGAGCACCTGCTTGCCGGCCTGCGCTGCGTCGATGAGTGCCGAGATGATCGGCGAGTTGCCGCTCGTGCGGTACAGCGTCTGCTTGATGGCGAGCACGTCTGGGTCGGCTGCGGCCTGCTCGACGAACGCCTGCACCGACGTCGAGAACGAGTCGTAGGGGTGGTGCAGCAGGATGTCGCTCGAACGCATCGCGCCGAGGACGTCGGGGGCCTCGGAGCGCTCGACCGGCGCGAGCAGCGGGTGGGTCTTCGGCATGAACCGTGGCCACTGCAGCTCGCTGCGGTCGAGATCGGCGATGTCACCGAGGCCGCGCAGGTCGAGCGGCTCGGGCAGGCGGAAGACCTCGTCGTCGCTGACGCCCAGCTCACGCGTCAGCAGGTCGAGGACGTGATCGTCCATGTCGTCGGCGACCTCGAGACGCACCGCCGCGCCGAAACGGCGTCGCGTCAGCTCCTTCTCGAGGGCGGTGAGCAGGTTCTCGGCGTCGTCCTCCTCGACCTCGAGATCCTCGTTGCGCGTGACGCGGAAGGTGAATTGCTCGTGCACCTCCATGCCGGGGAACAGCACGTCGAGATGCTCGGCGATGACGTCCTCGAGGGTGACGAAGCGCGCGTCGTACAGCGGGTCCTCGCCTTCGCCCGTCGGCAGCTTGACCATGCGTGGCAGCAACGGCGGCACCTTCACGCGAGCGAAGTGCTCGCGGCCCGTCTTGGGGTCGATGAGCAGCACCGCGAGGTTGACCGACAGGCCCGAGATGTACGGGAAAGGATGCGCCGGGTCGACGGCCAGCGGGGTGAGGACGGGGTAGACCTGCGCCTCGAAGTAGGTGCCCAGGTAGTCACGGTCCGCGTCCGTCAGCTGCGAGAGCTTGAGCAGGCGGATGCCCTCATCCTCCAGGGCCGGGCGGACCTGGCGCTGGAAGATGCCGGCGTGCAGATCCATGAGGTCGTGCGAGGCGCGCGTCAGGTCGTCGAGCAGCTCGCGCGGTTCGAGACCGGACGCCGAGCGCACCGCGAGGCCGGCGGCGATGCGGCGCTTGAGGCCCGCCACACGCACCATGAAGAACTCGTCGAGGTTCGAGGAGAAGATCGACAGGAAGCGGGCCCGCTCGAGCAGCGGCACGTTCGGGTCGGTCGACAGCTGCAGGACGCGCTCGTTGAACTGCAGCCACGACATCTCGCGGTCGAGGAAACGGTCTGCGGGCAGCTCCGGCTCGTCAGCAGAGGCGGTCTTCGTCGACTTCGCCTTCTCCGTCGTGGCCGCCGAGCGCGCGACGTTGCGTGGACGAGAGGCCGCGCGTGGCTTGAACCGGGCGACGGCCGTCGACGGAGACGAGGGAGTAGTCTCGGGCGGCGAGTCGTCGGCGCGGCCCGCATCCTGCGGTTCCTTGGAGGCGGCGGTCTTGGGCGCAGTGCTCATGGCTCTATCTTCACATCGCCCGGGCAGGCGTGTGGACGTACATCACGTCGTGGGCAGCACGGACGAACCCACGCCGCGTGTAGGTGGCCTTGGCCGGTTCGTTGTCGCCCTCGACGTAGAGCTCGACGCTGCTCGCCCCCGCGTCACGCAGGTGAGCCAGGCCGAGGGCAGTGAGCGGCCCGGCGATGCCTCGTCCTTGCCACTCGGGTGCGACCGCGACGACGTACACCTCGCCGGCCTCGTCGCCCGGCTCGTGCTTCGTCCAGTGCGAGGCGACGAGCTCTCCGCTCGCCTCGTCCCGCACGAGGATCAGACCCGCCGGGTCGAACCACTCCTGCGCCTCGCGCTCGCGGAAGTCGGCGAGCGTCATACGCCCCTGTTCGGGGTGATGCGCGAAGGCGCGCGCGTTGAGATCGACCCAGGCCTGCGCCTCGCGCTCGCTGCCGTCGTAACCGCGCGCGACCAGACCCGCGGGGAGTGCGACGTCGAACGTCTCGTCGGCGGTGAGCGGACGCGTCATGCGCCACAGCTCGCGCGCCTTGCGCGCACCGAGGCTCGCAGCGAACGCCTGGGCAGCGGGCAGATCGCCGTGGGCCCAAAGGCGTACGGGCGTCGCAGTATCGCTCCTGGACTCGTCCAGGGCCACGAGCAGAGCCCGTGCGACACCCGCGCGGCGGGCGTCGGGCGCCGTCACGAGATCGCATCCGCTTGCATCTGACTGCGCGTCGACGAGCACGCCGACCGGTGAGCCCTCCCGGGAGGCGACGAGGACGCGGGCCGGTGGCGCGAGGCGCTCCAGCGCGAACAGCGACTCCTCGTTGAGGGCAGCCACACCGTCGCTCTTCGCCGCGGAGCGCGCGAGCGCCAGCACGGCGTCGACCTCGTCGGGGCGGGCCGGGTGGACGTCGAGGTTCTGTGCGTCGATCTTCATGGCGTTCACGCTAGCGCGCACGGGTGACAACCGCGGAACGACGGGAGATGCAGAAGCCAAGATCGCGCCGGGAGCGCTGCTCGCGTCGGCCCGCACGGAAGCGTCACGCGCCGTTCACGCCACCATCGACGAAGCGGTACCCGACGTTGCGGACCGTGCCGATCGACGTCTCGTGCTCGGCTCCGAGCTTGGCCCGCAACCGTCGCACGTGGACGTCGACGGTACGCGTGCCGCCGTAGTAGTCGTAGCCCCAGACCTCTTGCAGCAGCTGCGCGCGGGTGAAGACCCGCCCCGGGTGCTGCGCGAGGTGCTTGAGCAGCTCGAACTCCTTGTAGGTGAGGTCGAGCGACCGCCCACGCACCCGCGCCGAGTACGACTCCTCGTCGATGACGAGGTCGCCGGCGGTGATCTGCGTGTTCGCCTCGTCGGGCTGCGAACCGGCGCGGGCCAGAGCCAGACGGATGCGGGCGTCGACCTCGGCGGGGCCCGCGACATCGAGGACCACGTCGCTGATCAACCACTCGGGGGTCAGTGCGACGAGGCCGCCCTCGGTGAAGATGGCGAGGACGGGCGTACCCGGCCACGCGGCCTCGACCATGCGGGTGACGCCGCGCATCGCGACGAGGTCGGTGCGCGCGTCGACGATGACGACGTCGGCGTCGAGCGGAGCGGCGAGCCGCTCCGGGTCGGGCGTGCTCACGCGCACCCGGTGGCTCAGCAGCCCCAGAGCAGGAAGCACCTCGACGCTCGCGCCGCGAGCCGTCGTCAGAAGCAGGAGGTGCGCCACGCGTCAAGACTACGGTTAGCGTGGAGAGGCTGCAGGAGCATGGTCGAAGGATGGAACATCGGATGACGACAGACGTAGACGCTCGCCCGAGTGTGCGGGTGCGCTACTGGGCGGGTGCGGCGCAGGCCGCCGGGTGCGACGAGGAGAACCTGCCGCTCGCGGTGGGTGAGGCGCGCCAGAGCCCCGAGCTCACCGGCCGCGACGTACGCGCGCTCATCATGCGGGCCCACCCCGACATCGAGGCCGTGCTCGCACGCTGCAGCCTGCTGCACGGCGGCCGTCGCCTCGCCGATGACGCCTCGTTCGAGCCGTCAGACGTCGTCGAGGTGCTGCCCCCGTTCGTCGGGGGATGAGCCGTCAGGGGATGAGCACCGGCGCGCGGGATGCGAGGATGGGCGCGTGACCTCCGCCAAACCACCGACGCCGTCGATGCGCGCCTCCGGCGCGTGCGCCGGAGCTGTTGCGTCCGCCGCGATCTGCGCGGCGTCCTTCGCGCCGGTGACGCTGATCGCGCTCGTCTTCGTGGTACTCGGATGTGGCCTCGCATGGGGGTGGCCACGACTGGTCAACCTACCGAGCCCGCGCGGGACGACGTCCGTGCTGACGGGCACCGCCGTGGCGCTCGCCGTCACGATGCTCGCCAGTGGCGCCGGGGATCGCACGCGGTGGGCCGGTGCCGTCCTGTGCGTCGGGCTCATCGCGAGCTTCCTGCACCAACTGCTGCGCGAGGACGGGCGTCCGCGCCTCGTCATGACGCTCGCCGGCACGGCGCTCGGCCTCGGCGTGCTCGGGGCAGGCGCCTACTTCATCGACGCCGCCGACTCGTCCCAGACGCGCCACCTCATGCTCGCCACAGGCCTCGCGACGCTCGTCGGCAGCGTCCTCGACGGCGTGGCGGGGGCGACGTCACGGCGCCTCGAACTGGGTGCGGCGCAGTGCGTGCTCGGCGCGATCGCCGGGTGCGGCGCCGTCATCGCGGGCGCATCGGTCGCGTCGGCCGCCCTGGCTGGTGGCGCGGCGGGCCTGTTGTCGTGGGCGTGCCTGCGTACGACGGTGACGCTTGCGACGTCCGCCCACACGCGGGCGCAGCTCGCCGCGGGGTGTGCGTGCGTCCTCGTCTGTGGCCTCGTGCCCGTCGCGGTGGCGCGTCTCGTCTGAGCGCCCGCAAGCCCGGTTGTCCGCACCAGGTCGTCGGCACGATTGCCGCTCGAACCACCACGGACGCCGATGGGCGCCGCACCCGGTGAGGGAGGCGGCGCCCACCGGCGCGTCAGGCAGGAGCGCAGAACGTCAGTCGACGCGCTTGAGCTCGGCCGAGGCGTAGCTCTGCAGCGGTTTGCCGTTGAGCGCCGCGTCGTAGGCCCACATGAGGTTGGAGTTGACGTAGCCGAGCATGCGCGCGCCGGCCGTGTACTCGGGCGCCTGCGGCGAGCGGATGACGCCGTCGGTGCGCAGTTCGATCTTCGCGGGGGAGGTGTTGCCGTAGTACATCTCCACGATGCCGCTCGGGTGCGTCACCATGAACTCGACCTCGTTGTTCTCCAGCGGGCGCCAGTAGCCGAACTCCGTGTCGATGGTGTCCGTCTTGTTGCCCTGCTCGTCGAGCTTCCACATGCGCGAGTGCCACTCGAGGAAGGGGCGCTCGTCGTGGCTGACGACGAGTTCCTGGCCGAAGTTGGCCGACTCCATGCCGGGGTAGCCGATGACACCGGCGCCCTCCCAGCGGCCGACGAGCCAGGCGAGGGGGGCGAGTTCGATGGGCATGTTGACATCAAGTTCGAAAGGCACGGCACCAGGCTATCCGGTGACGTGCCTCTCGATCGAGCCGCGCGCAGGGGCTTTCCGCGTCCTGGGCCTCAGCTCGCAGCGCCCACGCGCCCGTTCGGGACGCCGGACATGTCGTCCTTGCGCAGGCCGTCGCTCAGCTTCTCGAGGCCTGCCTCATCGACGTAGTCGACCGATCCTGCGGCGCCCTCGTTGCCGAAACCGGTGTACGGCGCCGTGTAGAAGGTGATGTTCTGCGTGTCGAGGTCGCGCAGGCTGTAGGCGAGGCTCGTCATGTACCCAGAGGTGAATCCGTCGTCGACGGCCAGGTTGTCGGAGATGTCGCCGACGAGCTTGGTGATGGTCACCGGGTTGGTCAGGACGCCCTGGGTCTTGGCCTTCTTGAACATGGCGAGAATCCAGGCCTGCTGGTTCTTGCCACGGTCGATGTCGCCGTTCTTGAGCTGGTGACGCTCCTGGACGTAGTGGCGGGCCTGGGTGCCGTTCATGTGGTTCATGCCCTTGGACCAGCTGCCGTATCCCTTCTCGTCGAAGGCCTGCGGCACGTAGATGTCGACGCCGCCCATGTCGTCGGTGAGCTTCTCGAAGCCCTTGAACCCGATCTGCGCGACGTGATCGATGTGGACGTTCGTCGCCTTCTCGATCGTCTGGATGAGCAGGGTCGGGCCGCCGTACGCGTAGGCGGCGTTGATCTTGTTCTTGCCGTGGCCCGGGATGTCGACGTAGTAGTCGCGCGGGAAGTGCACGACGGAGACCTGCTTGCGGTCGTTGCTGATGTGGACGAGCTGGATGACGTCGGAACGGCTTCCGTCACGCAGGCTCGTGTTACGGCTGTCCGAGCCGAGCAACAGGATGTTCTGGGCGTCCCCGGCCGCGGCGTCTCGCGTCACGTTCGAGCTCGGCAGGAGCTTCTCGCGCGAGACGTTCGAGTCGAACACGTACTTGAGGTACAGGAAGAACCCGCCGATGACGAGGGCGACGATGAGCAGCAGCGCGAGCAGCGTGTAGAGCAGGACACGCAGCTTGCTACGCCTCCGTCGCCGGCCGGGGGCCTTCGTCGCGCGGGAGCTGGCACCGTCGCTCGTCTCGCCCGTCGCGCTCGTGCCGTCGTGGGGCGAAGGGCCCGGGGTGCCGGGCGCGTCGTCGGCGTGCGGCATCGAGGTCTCGTCTGACATGGCCCCAGCATAGGTGGGCCGACCGAGGCTCACCTGGGAGCCGCGCGGACCCGCGCGTACGGTGGTGCGGTGAGTGATATGCAGCCCCTGCCCCCTGAGGTCTCGGACGCGGACCGGGCCACGAATCCGGACACCGTCGACGCCGCCCATGCCGGCGCGACGACGAACGCCCCCGCGTCGCAGCATGAGGCGGCCCACGCGGGCGACCGCTCGCCGTCCCTCGACCTGCCCGGCGCCGTGGCGGCCGACGGC
>NZ_DCNR01000047.1:0-17471 GCF_002322065.1 Dermacoccus sp. UBA1591
TCGCTGCGGCCCGGCTCCCTCACGAAGGGAGCCGGGCCGCAGCGATTCCGCGACGCCCCACATGACGCGTAGACGCACGATGTGGGGAGGCGCACCGCGACCCACTCGGTGCGCAACTGCAGCGAATGGGGGCGCGCGTCAGGCGTCGATCGCCGCCACCGCGTGACGCGCGATGGCAAGCTCTTCGTTCGTCGGGACGACGCACACGGTCACAGGCGATCCTGCCGCGGAGATGATGCGCGCGTCATGATCGTCGGCGCTGTTGGCGGCTGCGTCGAACGTCACGCCGAGCCACCCGAGACGGCGGCACACGGCCTCGCGGATGGCGGCGTTGTTCTCGCCGACGCCGGCGGTGAACGTGATGACGTCGACGCCCTCGAGCGCCGCCGCGTACGCGCCGATGTACTTGACGAGCCGGTGCACGTAGACGTCGAATGCGAGCTGCGCCGTCTCGTCACCGTCGTCGACGCGCCGCATGAGGTCGCGGAAGTCGCCTGACCCCGTCAGTCCGAGGATGCCCGACTTCTTGTTGAGCAGCGTGTCGATCTCGTCGACGCCGAGCCCCGCGACACGGTTGAGGTGCAGGACGACGGCCGGGTCCATGTCGCCACCACGCGTGCCCATGACGAGGCCCTCGAGCGGCGTCATGCCCATCGACGTGTCGACGGCGCGGCCCCCGTCGATCGCCGAGATCGACGCGCCGTTGCCGAGATGGCAGATGATCTGCTTGAACCCCTCGACGGGACGTTCGAGAAACTGTGCGACCCGCGCCGAGACGTACTCGTGCGACGTGCCGTGGAAGCCGTAGCGACGGATGGCGTGCTCCTTCGCGAGCTTCGCGTCGATCGCGTAGGTGTACGCGGAGGCGGGCAACGTCGAGAAGAACCCGGTGTCGAACACGGCGACCTGCGGCAGGTCGGGAAAGATGCGCCGAGCCGCCTCGATGCCGAGCGCGTGCGCCGGATTGTGCAGCGGCGCAAGGGTTCCGAGGCGTTTGATCTCGTCGAGCACGTAGTCGGTGATCATCTCGGGGCCCGTGAAGTTGCGCCCGCCGTGCACGACGCGGTGACCCACGACGACGACGTCCGCGTCCTCGATCGGCAACCCCGTCTCGGCCATGACCTTCGTCATCTCCTCGAGGGCGACGCCGTGGTCGGCCATGTCGACGTCGTGCGTCGTCTTCTCGCTGCGGTACTCGTGCGTGATCGTGCCGCCCGAGTCGCCGACGCGCTCGGCGAGGCCCTTGACGACGAACTCCCCCGTCACCGGGTCGACGATCTGGTACTTGAGCGAACTCGACCCCGCGTTGATGACGAGGACGTTGCCGGCCCCGCCGTCCCGCTCGCTGCTCGGCGCCTGCGCCACGTCGTTCATGCCTTCTCCTCCTGCGCCTGCACGGCCGTGATGGCGATGGTGTTGACGATGTCCTCGACGAGCGCGCCGCGCGACAGGTCGTTGACGGGCTTGTTGAGCCCCTGCAGCACCGGGCCCATGGCGACGGCACCCGCCGAGCGCTGCACGGCCTTGTACGTGTTGTTGCCGGTGTTGAGGTCGGGGAAGATCAACACCGTCGCGCGCCCTGCGACGGGCGAGTCGGGCATCTTCGACTTCGCGACGCTCGGTTCGACGGCCGCGTCGTACTGGATCGGCCCGTCGACGGCGAGTTCCGGCGCGCGCTCGTGCACGAGTTCGGTTGCGGCCCGCACCTTCTCGACGTCGGCGCCGCTGCCGGAGGTGCCCGTCGAGTACGACAGCATCGCGACGCGCGGCTCGATGCCGAACGCCGACGCCGTCTTCGCCGAACTGATCGCGATGTCGGCGAGTTGCTCGGCGTTCGGGTCGGGGTTGACGGCGCAGTCACCGTAGACGAGCACCTGATCGGCGAGCGCCATGAGGAACACGGAGCTGACGATGTCCGCGTCGGGCGCCGTCTTGATGATCTCGAAGCTCGGCTTGATCGTGTGCGCCGTCGTGTGCGCTGCGCCGCTCACCATGCCGTCGGCGAGCCCGAGGTGGACCATCATCGTGCCGAAGTACGACACGTCCTGCACCGTCTCGCGGGCCAGCTCGATCGTCACGCCCTTCTCCTTGCGGATCTCGGCGTACTCGGCGGCGAACTTCTCGACGAGCTCCTCGTCGTGCGGGGAGACGATCGAGGCGGACGAGATGTCGAGGCCGTTGCTGCTCGCGAGCGCCTTGATCTGCGTCTCGTCACCGAGGATCGTCAGTTGCGCGATGCCGCCGCGCAGCACCTCGTCGGCAGCCTTGAGGATGCGCAGATCGTCACCCTCGGGCAGGACGATGTGCTTGCGGGCGCTGCGCGCGCGATCGAGCAGACGGTGGCCGAACATCAGTGGCGTGACGGCGGCCGCCTCGTCGATGTCGATGGCGGCGAGGAGGCCGTCGGCGTCGATGGCTTCGCCGAACGCACGCAGCGCCGTCTGCTTCTTCACGACACTGCCGGAGCTGAGGGCGCTGCGCGTGCGCGCCAGGGCTGCCGTCGTCTCGAAGGTGCCCGAATCTGTCACGAGGATCGGCACGTCGAGCTTCGTGCCGTCGAGCAGCTGCTGCACGCTCTCCGGCGGGCGATAACCGCCCGTCAGGACGATGGCGGCGAGCCCGGGGAACGTGCCGGACTGATGCGCGAGGACGAGCCCGGGCAGGATGTCGTAGCGGTCGCCGGGGGCGATGACGGTGACGTCCTCGACGAGGCGCGTCAGCACGTTCGGCAGTGACATCGCAGCGACGACGAACCCGCGCGACTCGCGCTGCAGCCACTCAGGATTGCCGCGCCACAGCTCGGCCCCGGCGGCTTCTGCGAGCGCCGCGACGGTGGGTGCGACGAGCAGGGGCACCTCGGGAATGACGCCGGCGACGGGCACCGAGGCCGTCTCGGCGTCCTTCGTCAGGGCGAGGCGGATGCCGGTGACGTCCCCGCTCGTGGCGCGGTTGACGACGATCGCGACGGGCGTCGCGTGCCTCGCGCGCAACTGTTCGCAACCCATGACGGCGACCTGCGCGATCTGCTCGGGGGTGCGCTCGCGCCCGTGGACGACGAGGACGACGGGCGCGCCGAGGTTCGCGGCGACCATGGCATTGATCTCGGCTTCGCGGCCGGTCGAGACGTCCGCGAAGTCGCTGCCGAGCACCATGACGAGATCGGCGTCGGCGGACACCTCGTCAAAACGGGCCAGGATCGTTGCGAGCGAGCCCGACTCGTCATCGTGCATCTGGTCGTAGGTGACGCCGAGCGCGTCGTCGTAGGCCTGGTCGACGGCCGGGTGCGACAGCAGCAGGTCGACGACCTTGTCGCGGGAGCTGGTGGCAACGGGCCGGAAGATCGCGATGCGCCCGGCCTGGCGCGAGAGGAGGTCGAGCAGCCCGTAGGCCACGGTGGACTTGCCGGTTTCACCTTCGGCTGAGGTGACGAAGACACTGCGCGTCATGGTTTCCACCCTAGGCGAGAGCGGTGACAACCCGTCCGCGACCTTGGTCCTGTGCGTCGGGCGACGCGTCCGCCCGAGTCAGCCGTGCGGCGGTACCGATCACCACGCCCGACGAATGTGGAGAAAATGGCAGATGTGGACAGGAATCGCAGATGGGTCAGCGGGTCGCGGCGAGCGCAGCCAGGCGGCGCAGCGCAAACTCGTAGCCCTGGACACCACACCCGACGATGACGGCCACCGCCTTGTCGCTCAAGTACGAGTGGTGGCGAAACGCCTCGCGCGCATGGACGTTCGAGATGTGCACCTCGACGAACGGCGCCTCGAAACTCGCGAGAGCATCCCGGATGGCGACACTCGTGTGCGTGTACGCCCCCGCGTTGATGACGATGCCCGCGCTGTCGTGACGGATGCGCTGGATCTCGTCGACGAGCGCCCCCTCGTGGTTGCTCTGGAAGCACTCGACGCCGAACCCCAGCTCATCACCGACCCGCACGGCGAGCGTCTCGACGTCAGCGAGGGTGTCGGCACCGTAGATCGACGGTTCGCGCTCACCGAGCAGGTTGAGGTTCGGGCCGTTGAGGACGTGCAGCGTGCGAGTCATGGGCCCATTGTCGTCGGGTTCGGGCGACGGATCCAGGTGGTGCCCCGGTGGGCCCCGGTGGTGGTTCCGCGGCGCCTCGGGCATCCGTCACACCGCGTCCGCGCTACGCCCCGTGCTGCGGTGACCGAGCACCCCCACCGTCACGACGAGCAAGCCCATCGCGACGGCAACGATGACGAACACCGGTGTACTGCCGTGGTCTTCGAGCACCGGCAGCAGGATGAACGGCAGGAACGCCGTGACGAGCTTGCTCAACGAGTACGCCGCGCCGGCAGCCGTGCCACGGATCGCCGTCGGGTACGAATCGGCGAGATACACGTGGTACGCGTTCGAGAACAGGTTCGACGCGCACGAGTACAGGAAGCCGGCGGCGATGATCTGAGCCGTCGACGACGCGAATCCGAACCACAGGCCGAAGATCGCCATGAGCGTCGCCGTCGCCATGACGAGGTACTTGCGCTCGATGCGCTCGACGATCGGCACGGCCAGCAGCGACCCGAGCGGGTAGCCGAGGTAGCTGAGCGCGACGAACAGCAGCGAACTCGTGACGCTGTAGCCCTTCGCGACGAGGACGAGCGGCGCCACTGTCCCGAAGCCGTAGTAGCCGAACACCTCGAGGGCCGACAGCAGCCACAACATGATCGTGCGCTTCGTGTACGGCGCCTTGAACAGCGACGCCATCGAGACCTGACGGGACGCGACGGGCGTGAGCGACGCGTCCGGCTCGGCGAGGGTGTGGCCCTCGGCGCGCGCGGCGTCCTCGAACTCGCGCGTGATCGCGTCGGCCTCGTCGTGACGGCCCTGCGCCTCGAGCCAGCGTGGCGACTCGGGCAACCCGGTACGCACGGCCCACACGACGATCGAGCCGATCGCGCCGAAGACGAACAGCCAGCGCCATCCGTCGATGCCGAACGGCGTCATCGGCACGAGCCAGCGCGCGAGGAAGCCGACCGTCGGCACCCCGAGGAAGCTGATCGTGTACGCCCACGAGATGAACTGCCCGCGCTTGTTCTTCGGCAGGATGTCGGACAGGTAGGAGTCGCCGAGCGCGTACTCGCCGCCGATGCCGATGCCCGCGAAGAACCGCGTGATGACGAGCCACGCCGCGTTCGGGCTGAACGCGCCCGCGAGCGAGAACGCCGAGTAGAGCGCGAGGTTGACCATGAACGCCTTGCGCCGCCCGATGCGGTCGGCGAGGCGCCCCATGAACAGCGCCCCGATGAACTGCCCGATGAACGCCGACGCGAGCACCCACTTGAGCACGTCGCCCTTCAGCGCGAAGTCTTCCTTCAGCACAGCGGCGATCGTCGAGGCGAGAAAATTCTCGTACGCGTCGAAGAACAACCCGAGGCCGATGACGCCCGTGGCGAGCAGATGCTTGCGTGTGATCGGGAGCCGGTCGAGGCGTGCGGCGACCGACGTCCCCGTCGCGGATGCCACCGACGCATTGGGCAGCGATGCTTCTGTCATCGCGGCAGCCTAGCCGCGGTGAGACTCGCGCACTAGGTTGAGGCCAGACAGCGATACACGGCATGCGGTCGGCTCGGGCCGACGGCATGGCGGTGGCGACGGACGGACGATGCTCGGCCGCCACACCCACGTGACGAGAGGACACCCGAATGCAGCGCGAATCCCGCGACGCTCACATCCGCCGCTACTACGAGGTCGTCGACGCCGGCGACGTCGAGGGCGTGCTCGACATCTCCACCGACGACGCCACCTACTGCCGCCCCGGATACGAACCCATGGCCGGCCGCGAGGCGCTGCGGGCGTTCTACTCGGGCGATCGCGTCATCGAATCGGGGCGCCACAGCGTCACGTCACTGCTCATCGACGGCGACGAGGCGTTCGTGCGCGGCGAGTTCAACGGGGTGCTCAAGGACGGCAGCGACGCGCACCTCGAGTTCGCCGACTTCTTCCGCTTCGGCGCCGACGATCGCATCGCCTACCGCCAGACGTACTTCTACGCTCCGCTCGTCTGACGCCGGGGCACGCTTCGAAGGGGTGCTGACGTCACGTCGGCGGAGCATCGATCACTCGACGTGCTGAACACCGCCCGTGCGGGCGCACTGCCTGAGAGCGGCGACCCCGCATCGCCGAGTTGCAGCTCCCGGGGCCGGCAAGAGCAGACGTGATCGTCAGACGCCGCGCAGGTCGAGCGTCAGCGTGCGGGGGCCGTCGCCGGTGATGACGAGGGGGATGCCCCAATCCTGTTGGTAAAGATGGCAGGCGGCGTGCTCGGGCACCTCGCCGGTGTCGGGGTCGCCGTCGCAGGCGGCTGCGCGGACGCTGACGTGCAGGATGGCCGAGCCGACGCTCTCGTCGATCGTCAGCGTGCGCGTGAGCCCCTGCTGCTTGCCCGCTCCGTCGCGTAGGAACGCCTCGGGAGAGCTGCTCACCTGCAGCATCGTCGGGTCGCCGTAACGGTGGTCGAGTTTCTGCCCCGCCGGCGGCGTGAACGTGACGACGAGTTCCACTGCGCCCGAGGCGATCTCGCTCGGCGGGCGCTGCGTCTGCTGCGCATCGCCCTCGATGCGTTGCGCTTCGGCGGTCAGCGCCACCGGCGTCAGACGATGGGCGTTCGACTCGACGACGAGCAGGTGTGCATCAGCGTCCACCTCCCCCGGGACGACGATGACGTCGCTCGGTTCGGCCAGGCCCGTGGCGAGCGTCGTCACCTCGCCGCTCGACGGGTCGAAGCGCCGAATCGCGCCGTTGTACGTGTCGGCGACGGCGACGGATCCGTCGGGTAGTTCCGTGACACCGAGGGGATGCTGCAGCAGCGCCGCGTCAGCCGCGCCGTCGACGTGGCCGAAGTCGAACAACCCTTGCCCGACGTGGGTGGTCACCTCGAAACCCTCGTCGCTCACGCTGAGGCTGCGCAAGGCACTCGTCTCGGAGTCGGCGACCCAGACGTGTGAGCCGTCCGCGCTCGTCGCGAGACCGCTGGGCTGCGCGAACCAGGCGTCGTGGGCGGCGCCGTCGCGGATCCCCTCGTTGCTCGTGCCTGCGAGCACGGCGACGGTGTTGAGCTCGGGGCTCTCGCCCAGATGCAGCGCCCACAGCTGGTGCGTGCCCGCCATCGCGATGATGACGCGGTCGTGCCACCACGCGAGATCCCACGGCGTCGACAGCGCCTGACGCAGCGCCGGGCCGCCGCCGTCACGTTCGCGCAGCTGCTCGCCTGTGCCCGCGACGGTGCGAATCCGCCCGTCACTCAACCGAATCGCCTTGATCTCGTGGTTGACGCTGTCCGCGACGAGCAGGTCGTCGCCGGTGCGTGCGCGAGCCTCTTCGGGAAGGAGCAACAGCCCCTGTGGTTCGTTGAACACCCCCGGGCCGCCGTAGCGCGCGAGCTCCGTCTCGCCGTCCTCGGCGAGGTGCACGACCTGGTGGTGCGCGGTGTCGCTGACGAAGAAACCCCCGCTCGTCAGGTGCTCCCCGGCACCCGCGGAAGAGGCGGCGTCGTCCGCGCTCTGACGGCCCGTGGGCTGCGCCTGCACCGGGCGCGCCGGCGCGGTGATGACCTTTCCCGGGAAACGCAGCAACGTCTCGGGGGCAGGCGGCGCGACGTACGGACCGTCACCGCGACGCAGCGTCCCCTTGGTCGTGTGCTCGGCGATGAGGTCGTCGATGAGCACGCTCAATCCGTGCGCGTGTCCTTCACCGGACATCGACGCGACGATGTAGCCCTCCGGGTCGAGGACGACGAGCGTCGGCCACGCGCGCGCCGCGTACGCCTGCCACGTCGTGAGGTCGGGGTCGTCGAGGACGGGGTGGTGCACCGCGTACCGCTCGACGGCGGCTTCGAGGGCATCGCGATCGGCCTCGTGCTCGAACTTCGGCGAGTGCACGCCGATGAGGACGAGCTGGTCGCCGTATTTCTCTTCGAGCGGGCGCAATTCATCGAGCACGTGGAGACAGTTGATGCAGCAAAACGTCCAGAAGTCGAGGACGACGACCTTGCCGCGCAGGCTCGTCAGCGTGATGTCGGCGCCGCCGGTGTTGAGCCAGCCCCGCCCCGTCAGTTCCGGCGCCCGAAGTTTCATGACCGCTACCCTACGCGCCCGATCTTGCGTCACGAACGCATGCAATACCGCGCGTTCACGACGCAAGATCAGCGGCTGCACCGGCCAAGGCTGACTCACGTCGCCGAGCACGTCGCCGATCAACACCTGACGCTTGAGCTTGGGCAGCAGCCGCAGGGCGTGCATCATCGCCTCGGGCCGCGCCATTCGTCGTTGCGCCACCATGCTGAGGACGGTCGCCGCCGCACGATCACTGCGCAGCCATGACGCCAACCGCGCAGGCCTGCCAGCATCACCGCCTCTCGCCGTCAGCCCAGGCGGAATTGCCGGCGTTGAGCACGGCGGCCAAGATGGGTGATCGTTCGTCTCACCACCCAGCTGCGAGCACGTGCACCGCCTGTGTCCCGTGCACGCGGAATCGCCCCGCGACCACGTGCGTCCGGATCTGATGACGCGTGATGCCCAGCTGACGTAGTTGCCCCCGCGACACCACCCCGAACATTTCGACGCCAGTTCGCAGGCGTCAACGTGGGTCGCTTGCGCTGAAGTCACCCTCCGAGGGTGCCCGAATCGGGGTGGCGCGCGCTGAGGCCCTGTGGACAACCCGACCTTGGGTCATGAACGCGCGGTATGGCGCGCGTTCATGACACAACATCCGGGCCGCGGTCAGAGGCGACGGTCGCTCAGGACGGGGAAGGCCTCGCGGGTCGCGGCGACATCGTCGAGGTCGATGTCGAGGGTGATGGTGCGTTCGCCGCGCCCGGCTTCGGCGAGCACCTCACCGGTCGGCGAGACGATGGCCGAGTTGCCGCCCATCTCCGTACCGGCGTGCGTGCCGGCGGTGTTGCAGGCGATGACGAACACCTGGTTCTCGATGGCGCGAGCCTGCAGCAGCGTGCGCCACGCCGCGATGCGCGCAGCCGGCCAAGCGGCAGGGATGACGAACACCTGGGCGCCCGCGTCGACCTGCTTGCGGTACAACTCGGGAAAACGCAGGTCGTAGCACGTCGACAGACCAACCTTGACGTGGCCGTCGGGCGCAGATGCACCACCCCTTGCATCGTCGGCGACACTCGCGGCGGGGGCATCGTCCACCTCGCTGGAGGTGCTCATGTCGCCGTCGAGGTTGACCCCCGCCAGTTCGGCGCCCATCGCCCATTCGCTCTGTGACGCCTCGACGCAGGCCTCCGGGTTCGCCGGGTCGCAGACGGCGCCGTCGTCGGCTGCGACTTCGGCGGCCATGGCGCCACCCGCCCTGTCACCCAGCGCCAGGTCGAGGACGATGACCTCCTCGCCGGCTTCTAGCAGTTTGGGTTCGCCGTTGCCGAAGCCAAATCGGTGGATCTTGCGGTAGGTGCCGACGAGGTCGCCGTCACGGTCGAACATCAGCGAGGTGTTCCACAGCCCGCGCCCCTCGGGACCCTTCTCGCCGGGCTTCTCGATGATCGAGCCGGCGTGAACGAATGCGCCGACGTTCGCCGCGGCCTCTGACAACGCCCGCGCGACGGTCCCTTCGACGCTCTGCGCCTTCTCGTTCCACGCCGGGTAGTCGAAACCTCCGGCGCTCCACAGTTCCGGCAGCACGACGAGGTCGGCGCCCTTCTGCGACTCGACGAGCGACGCGACGCGTTCGATGCGCGCCCCCATCGGCTCCGAATCGGTGTACGCAAGCTGGATGACGGCGACGCGCATGGCTACTCCTTGTCGATGCCCCCGACGGTGACGCGGCCGGATTCGGCGCGCCCAGAGGGCTGCTCGGGACGTTCGTCGTGCTCACCCTCGACCGTAGTCGACGACGATGCTTCCGTCGTGCTCGACGACATCTGACGGGCCGGTTCTTCACCCTCCGCCTGACCGGGGGACGCAGCCTGACCACCCTGACCACCCCGCGAGGCGAGGTAGGCGTTGTAGGCCTTGAGCTCAGCGTCACCGTCGCGTTCGGCACGACGCTCCGCGCGCTGACCCTCGATGCGGTCGGACCGGTACCACTGCGCGGCGACGACCATGGCGAGCAAGAATGTCGGGCCCTCACCGGAGCCCCACGTGATCGTTCCGGCGGCCTGCTGGTCGCGCAGCGGATCCGAGACGTAGTGCAGGGCGGTGAAGAACGAGGGCGCGAGCAACGTGCTACCCGTCATCATCGCGACACCGAAGAATGCGTGGAACGTGATCGTGATGAGCAGCACGAGCAGCCGCAGCGGCGCCGGCCACTTCTTGGGGCCGGGGTCGATGCCGATCAGGGCCCACGCGAACAGGTAGCCACTGACGAGGAAGTGGATGTTCATGAGGATGTGACCGGTGTGCGTGCGCAGCGCCAGCTCGAAGAACGGCGTGTAGTAGAAGACGATGAGGCTGACGAAGAACAGGGCCGAGCTGACAGCAGGGTTGGCGACGACGTTGAGGTAACGGCTGTGCACGACCGACAGCAGCACCTCGCGCGGTCCGCGTGTGCCGTCGGAGCGCTTGGGCCATGCCCGCAGCATGAGGGTGACGGGCGCGGCCATGACGAGCAGGATCGGCACCGTCATCGAGATGGCCATGTGTCCGGCCATGTGGACGCTCATCATGACGCGCCCGTAGACCCCGGCGCCGCTGTCGATCGTCACGATGAACACGAGCCAAGCGAGCACCCACAGGATCGTGCGGTGGATCGGCCAGTGGTCGCCGCGGCGGTGCAGGCGCACAGCCCAGCGCACGTACTGGACGATGGCGATGACGGCGAACGTCGTCATCAGCCACTCGATGCGCCACTGCGAGAAGAAGTTCGCAGGCGTCAGAGCGGGCGGCGCCGGGTATCCGGTGAGCGCGACGACCGGGTCGGCGCTCTCGACGACCTGCCCTGACGGCGGCGCGGAGCGCGCGAGCGCCGCAGCGAGGCCCATCGTCGCGCCCATGACGAGCGCCTCGACGAGGGCGAGCCGGGCGAACAGCGCCTTGCTGGGCCGGTCGCTCGCATCACGTTCGAGGACGGCGACGACACGGCGTCGCTGCATGAGCCCGAGCGCGCCGAGCACGACGAGGCACAGTGCCTTCGCGACGATGACGAGGCCGTAGCGCGTCGTCACGCACTGGCTGAGGTCGGGTACGCGCAGCGTCGAGGCGAGCACGCCGGAGAAAGCGACGAAGCCGACGCACCACGTCGCGACGCTCGAGTAGCGCCGCACCGACGCCGCCGCGGCCTTGCCGAGGCGGCCCCACATGACGCCGAGGGCGATGATGCCGCCCACCCAGAGCGTCACGGGGACGAGGTGCATTATGAGCGAGTCGACAGCCGTCTCGTGATCGCTCGAACCGGCGGCGTGGCCGCTCAACGCGATCGGCCACAGCGCGAGCAGACCGAGTGCCGTCATCCATGCCAGGCTCGTGCGCGAGGAGTGCCACCAGCAGACCACCGCGATGACGAGCGCCGCGGTCGCCGTCAGCATCGGGTTGCGCAGGATCTCCAGCTGCCACGTGTTGCTCCACCACTGACCCGTGTACCCGCGCGAACCGACGGGGATGCCGGCCAGGTCGCCGTAGCTGAGGTAGCTGACGACGAGGGTCGCGCCGAACCACAGGGCTGCGCTGATCGAGGCCCAGCGCCCGATGCGCGCGACCCGCATCGTCTTGTGGCCCTCGGCGACGAGAAACGCACCGAGCCCGGTGAAACCGATGGTCGCCGCCATCGCGACGTCCGCCGCGGGCTTGAACAGAGCAATGCCCCAGCGCACGATCGCGCCGGCGTCGAGCAGCTGCTGCGGCTTGCTCGCTCCGGTGAACACGACGGCGCCGGCTGCGACGGCGACCGCGAGCGCCATCGCAGCCGCGAGCAGACGCCCGCCACCGAGCGGCCCTGTGGGGGCAGACGGGGTGGGTTTCGTGGCGCTCGAACTCATGCGCCCAGCCTACGTGGGCCCGGTGACAACCCCTCGCGCCACCCGATCCCCGCACGTCCGGCGTCGTCATGCCCGACAGGGCCCGCGCGGCCCGGCGACCCATCCATCCATCCGATCGAGCGCACCCCAATAAATTTGCTTGCATGGCACAACCAAACATATAGTTGTGCAGCCCAAGCATTCTTGGGCACTCCCTCCCCTCAAGGAACCGAAGTGACCGTCGACCTCCCCGTCGCACGCGACATCGCGACATCCTTCGTCGGGGCCGCGAAGGCGATGAGCGCGCACAAGCGCAAGTTGCCACGACCCCACCCGCACGCCGACCACGGCGCGCTGCCCCTGCTCTACGCCCTCGAGGCGGAGCCGCTGCGCGTCTCGGCCCTCGCCGACATCGTCCACTCCGACGTCTCGACGGTCAGTCGCCAGGTGAGCGCACTCACCGACGGCGGCCTCGTCACCAAGATCTGTGATCCGCAGGACGGACGCGCGCAACTCGTCACCCTGACGCCCGACGCGCGCGAACTCGTCAGCACACTGCGCGAGGATCGCGCCGCGTGGATGCAGAACCTGCTCACCGACTGGAGCACCGCGGAAGCCCGCGAGTTCCAGCACCTGCTGCTCAAGTTCACCGCATCGCTCGATGCCTACCAGGGCGGCTGCACGCCCCGCGCCGGGCAACCCACTCACCTCCGTCCCCCAGCCTGAACGTCGAAAGGCACCCTCTTGTCTGCACAGACCGCTGCGCCACCCGCGCAGCAATCGAGCTCGGCAGAGCTCTCGCACGGCCAGATCATGACGATCCTCGCGGGTCTCATGATGGGCATGTTCCTGGCCGCACTCGACCAGACGATCGTCTCCACCGCCATCCGCACCATCGGTGACGACCTGCACGGCCTCTCCGCGCAGGCCTGGGTGACGACGGCCTACCTCATCACCTCGACCATCGCGACCCCGCTGTACGGCAAGCTCTCCGACATCTTCGGCCGCCGCGGGTTCTACCTGTTCGCGATCGTCATCTTCGTCATCGGCTCGCTCGCATGTTCATTCGCGAACAGCATGTACATGCTCGCCGCGTTCCGCGCCATCCAGGGCATCGGCGCCGGTGGCCTCATGTCGCTGGCCCTCGCGATCATCGGTGACATCCTGCCGCCGCGCGAACGCGCCAAGTACCAGGGTTACTTCCTCGCCGTCTTCGCGACGAGCTCCGTCCTCGGCCCCGTCATCGGTGGCTTCTTCGCCGAGCAGGACCACATCCTCGGTCTCACCGGCTGGCGCTGGGTCTTCCTCATCAACGTGCCGATCGGCATCGTCGCCTTCCTCGTCGTCGCCCGCACCCTGCACCTCGAGCACACGCGTCAGGACCACCGCATCGACTACTGGGGCGCCGTCGCGCTCACGGTCGGCCTCGTGCCGCTGCTGACCGTCGCCGAGCAGGGACGCACGTGGGGCTGGGGTTCGGGCAAGTCGATCGCCTGCTTCGCCATCGGCATCCTCGGCCTCATCGCTTTCGTCCTCGCCGAGGCGAAGATGAAGGACGAGGCCCTCATCCCGCTGCGCATCTTCCGCCACCGTGCCGTGACGGTCACCGTCGTCGCCTCCGTCATCATCGGCATGGCGATGTTCGGCGCCATGATGATGCTGCCGCTCTACATGCAGATCGTGCACAACGCCTCCCCGATGAAGTCGGGCCTCATGATGCTGCCGCTCGTCGCCGGCATGATGACGGCCTCCATCACAGCCGGCCAGTTGACGGCTCGTACGGGTCGCGTGCGCGAGTTCCCGATCATCGGCACCGCCATCGTCACCGTCGGCATGTTCCTGCTGCACACGATCAGCGCCGACACGCCGCTGTGGCAGGTCATGGTGTTCATGGCCATCGTCGGCATCGGCCTCGGCAACTGCATGCAGGCGCTGACGCTCATCGTGCAGAACGCCGTCAGCCCCCGCGAGATCGGCATGGCCACCTCGTCCGCCACGTTCTTCCGTCAGATCGGTGGAACCGTCGGCGTCGCCATCTTCTTGTCGATGCTGTTCTCGACGGTGGGCGGCAACATCAAGACGAACCTCACCGACGAGGCGAAGACGCCCGCGTTCCAGCAGGCCCTCAAGAGCGGTCTCGCCGACAAGGAGCTCATGAAGGACGAGCACGCCTACGGCATCCTGCAGAGCCTGGCGAACCCGAAGTCCGGCGGCGGCGCCCTGAACAACGTGAGCGAGGACTCCTCCGTCATCGCTCGCCTGCCGAAGGCTGTTGCTCACCCGTTCGAGGCAGGCTTCGCGCAGTCGATGGACCACGTGTTCCTGCTCGCCTCAGGCATCGCACTGCTCGGTTTCATCACCCTGCTGTTCCTGCCGAAGATCGAGTTGCGCAAGCAATCGGCGATGGCCGCGGCCGCGGCCGCGGCGCAGGACAAGTCGAACGCCGCGCTCGCCGCTGACGGTGGCGCGGCACGTCGCGCCGACACCGAAGCCGACGGTGGCGTGGACACAGGTTCGACACCCGCCGACGAGACGCACGATGACGTGAGCGACGCCGTCGCCGCCGCCATCGCGCGCGTCGAAGCGCGCAAGCACGGCGAGCAGGTCGATCACTCGGTCGCTCGTCACGCGTCCCACGACGAGTGACGGCTGCTCGCGACGCACGCTGAGTGATGCCCACCCCGACCTGTTCGGGGTGGGCATCACTCGTCTTCGGCGCACCCGATGTTTGAATGGGCGGTTCATGGTCGGCGCCGCACGCCGGGCCGAGGGAGGGACAGGCATGGAGCACTGGCAGCTCGATCACCCCGTATGCGGAACGTTGGAGGCCTACGCCGGGTCGGCTGACGAACTCCGTACCGTCGACCCGGGATTCAACCCGGCGCACCGGATCCCGGCCGCGACGATGACGGCACGGGCGCGTCGCCGGTGGGCGTCGAGGGGCACGGGGTCAAAGAATCTTCGACGGGTGCGCCGGTCGTCACGCCGGCCGGTGCCAGTCGCGCCCGCGGCAGCACCCGCCGCCGGGCAGGCGAGCGTCTGCCCCTCTCGCCGGGGCGAAAGGAGAAGCTGCGCACCCACCTCGGCCTCGACGATGAGTGGGCGCGCCCAGGGCTCGTGCTCATGCGTGACGGGGTGGTGTTCGCCCGCCGCCGCAGCATCGGCAACGTCAAGATCCGCCTCATGCGTTCCACACCCGACGGGCACTTCACCGAGCACACCCAGGCGACGGAAAAGCCGCGCGTCGAGGTGAGCGTCAACCCGGTGCGCGGGTACGTCATGGACGTCCAGCTGCGCGACGACGGCGGGGTCACCGCCTTCGATGCGCCGGTGGGTTCGATGGCGGCACACCGGTACGCCGCGATGGATTCGTCGCCGCTCAAGCGGGTGCTTTACCCGATCCTCGGCGGGCTCGGCAAGAGTGGATGGGCGGTCAGCGTGCTCGTCCTCGGTCCCCTCGCCGCGCGATTGCTCGCGTGGATCTTCGGCCCGATCATCGCGTGGATGGCATCACTCGTGCCGGACATCGACTGGCCCGAGATCCCATGGCCGAGCGTCCCGTGGCCCTCGGTCGACCTGCCGTCGATCCCGTGGCCCAGGCTGCCGTCGTGGACCCCACCGGGCTGGCTCGCATGGTTGCTCGAGCACCCGAAGGTGTGGGTACCCATCGTCGCGGCCGCGTTCTGGGGCGTCACCGCGAATCGCAACCGCAGACGCTCGGAGCGCAAGAAGGCCGAGTGGGCCAAGCGTCACGCCTACGCGCGCCTCGCGGCCGATCTGCACGCCCTCCACGACTCACGCACCGAGGACGCTCAGGGCGCAGCTGAGTCACTTCGTGCCACGCGAGTCCGTCAGGACTGACGCAGGTGGCACGCGTGACTCAGCCGGCCGAACGAGGGAGCGAAATCAGCCCCAGAGCATCGCCTTCGCGGGGTTCTCGAGGATCTGGCCGACGGTCGACAGATACCGCGAACCGACGTCGCCGTCGATGATGCGGTGGTCGAAGCTCAAGGACAGCTGGGCGATCTGGCGGATCACCATCTCCTGCTCGCCGCGCTCGTTCTCGACGACCCACGGCATCGGACGCACCGTGCCGATGGCGAGGATGCCGCTCTCACCGGGCTTGATGATCGGCGTGCCCGAATCGACGCCGAAGACACCGATGTTCGAGATCGTGAACGTGCCGCCGTTGAGGATGGCCGGGCTCGGCTTGCCGTGGCGTGCGATCTCGACGAGCTTCGCGATCTCACGCCCCAGGTCGCCGAGGCCGAAGCGGCCGGCGTCCTTGACGTTCGGCACGAGCAGCCCACGGTCGGTGGCCGCGGCGATGCCGAGGTTCACCTCGGAACGCATGACGATCTCGCCGTTCGCGTCGTCCCACAGTGCGTTCATCATCGGCTCACGCTGCATCGCGATGAGGCACGCCTTCGCGACGACGAGCAGCGGCGTCACCTTGATGTCCTTGAGCTCGCGCATGCCCTGCAGTTCGCGGACGAACTCCATCGTGCGCGTCATGTCGACGGTGAGGAACTCCGTGACGTGCGGCGCCGTGAACGCGCTGCTCACCATGGCCTGCGCCGTCACCTTGCGCACGCCCTTGATCGGGATGCGCTCGTCGCTCAGACCGGCCGGGGCCGGAGCGGCAGCCGTCGGCTTGTCGGGGCGCACCGACGGGGCACTGGCCGCAGCCTTCGCGACGGTGTCCGCACTCGGCGCTGGTGGGGCGCTCGACGCGACGGTCGGCGTCGACATCGCCGCGGGCGCGTTTGAACCCCCGGCCTTCTTCACGTCGTCCCGAGTGACGACGCCGTCCTCTCGCGAGGGTTCGACAGTATCGATGTCGACGCCCTGCTGCTTCGCGAACCCGCGCGTCGCGGGGGCGGCGAGCGTGCCGCCACCCGACGCGCCGCCACCGGCTCCACGGCCGCGACGAGCGCGGCGCGTCGAGCTCGACGGCGTCGGGCCGTAGCCGACGAGCGTCTTCTGCTGCGGCTCGTCATCCGACTCGCCGGTCTCGGCGGGCGCGACGTCGGCCGCCGTCTGCATCTCGGCCGCGACCTCGCCACCGTCAGCAGCTCCGGAAACGTCATTGGCGGCACCGGCAGCGCCACCGTCCGCAGGTGCTGTATCGCCGCCGACGTCGATCGTGACGATCGGCGTGCCGACCTCGACCGTCTCGCCCTCGGGCACGAGGATCGATGCGACCGTCCCGGCCCACGGGATGGGCAGTTCGACGAGCGACTTCGCCGTCTCGATCTCGAGGACGACCTGGTTGACGTCGACGGTGTCGCCTGCGGCGACGTGCCACGTCACGATCTCGGCCTCGACGAGCCCTTCACCGGGGTCGGGCAGGGTGAACTCTTGAATGGCCATGTTCGGCGGTACTCCTAGAAGCTGAAGGACGCGTCGACGGCGTCGAGGATGCGGTCGAGCCCGGGCAGGTATTCGCGCTCGTGGCGGCTCGGCGGGTAGGGGATGTCATAGCCGGTGACGCGTTGCACGGGCGCTTCGAGCGAATAGAAGCAGCGCTCCTGCAGGAGCG
>NZ_DCNR01000037.1:0-6430 GCF_002322065.1 Dermacoccus sp. UBA1591
GATGGCCGTGACCGACGACAAGCTCTCGGCGAGGTTGATCGCCGGCAGCGGCGCACGGTCGTGGACGCACTTGCCGAGGAACTCCGCGGCGACGTGCGAGGCGATCGCCGCGGAGCCGCCGTTGCCGGCGACGAGGATCTTGTGTCCGCCGGTGAGCGCGTTCGTCACCGCCTCCCCCGCGGCGACGACCTGCGCGTGCAGCGCCGCCTCGCGCACGGCGTCGACGAGCTGCGCCCACGCGGCGATACCGGCGTCGAGACGTGAGGTGAGCGCGGGCGAGGCCGCGCCGTCGGCCAGGGTGTGGATGGGGTGCTCCATCAGCTCTGCCCCCTCCACGTCGTGACGCCGTCATGGCTGAAGATCGGCTCGCTCACCGTGAGGCCGAGGTCGATGAGCTGCTGGGCGACGATGTGACGGCGCTCGAACTCGCAGATGAACACCATGTGGCCGCCGCCGCCGGCACCCGTCACCTTGCCGCCGAGCGCGCCGTGGTCGAGGGCGCGGCGCATCGCCTCGTCGATGAGCGGCGTCGTGATGCGCGACGACATCTTCTGCTTCTCGCGCCACGCCTCCCCGAGCAGCCGGCCGATCGTGTCGACCTCGCCGCGCACGAGCGCGATCTTCATCCGCTCGGCGAGTTCCTTCTGCGCCCGCAACCCCTCGAGGGCCTCGGCGTTGCCCGTCTCGTAGCGGCTGCGTTGATCCTCGATGATGTGGTCGCTCACCCGCGTCCGTCCGGTGAACGCCAACAACATGTTGTGCTCGAGCTCGTGGACGGTGGCGCTGCGCACGCGCAGCGGGTTGACGACGACCTGGTCGGCGGTGAACTCGATGAAGTTGAACCCGCCGAACGCTGCGGCGTACTGATCCTGCGAACCGCCGGGAATGCCGAGATCCTCGCGTTCGAGGCGATAGGCGAGTTCGGCGATCTCGTACTGCGTGAGGTCGAGGCCGCAGTGCTGCGCGACGAGGCCGATGACGGAGACCATGACGGCGCTCGAACTGCCCAGCCCCGAACCGGGGGGCGCCGCGGTGTGGAGGAACAGGTCGAACCCGCTGACGGGTAGCGCACCCGGCACCTCGCGGATGCGAGCTATCGCGGCCTTCGGCAGATCGAGCTCACCGTTGTACTCGACCGGGTCGTCGACGCCGAAACCGATCGAGTAACCGAAGTCGAGCGACTGCACTGTGATGCGGCCGTCTGTGCGCGGACGCAGCGTCGAGTACGCGAACTGGCTGAGGGTGCCTGACAGGACGCAGCCGCCCTCGCGTTCGGGGAAAGGCGCGACGTCCGTGCCACCCCCGGCGAAACTGACGCGCAGCGGCGCCCGCGCACGCAGCACCGGACGTCGGTAGTCGACGTACGCCCGACCCTCGGGCGAAGGCCCGGGAGAAGATTCGGGGGTGGATCGCGCCTCGTCGTTCATGGGCGGCTAGCCTCCATTCGATGATGCGTGCCGGACGCACGCTACCCGATGGTAGATGTGAGGGAGGGCACATGCAGCGCATTCCATGGATCGATCCGTTGCGCGGCGTCGCTGCCGGGCTCGTCCTCGTCTCCCACGTCGCCTACTGGAGCGGCGGTTCGGGCATCGACGGCGTCGGGCGTCTGCTCGCCCGCGGTGACGTCGGCGTCGCCGTCTTCTTCGCCGTCTCGGCCTACCTGCTGACGCGTGGTGCGAGCGCGGGGGCGGCCCCGACGAGGCACTACTGGCGCAAGCGCGCCGCACGCATCCTGCCGGCCTATCTCGTCGCGCTCGCGGCGGTCGTCGTCGTCACGCTGGCGGTCGAACCGGGTGCGGTCGGCGTGCGCTCGGTGCTGTCACACCTGACGCTGCTGCAGGGATACGCGGGCGAGTCGTTCCGTGGATTCACGCAGGCCTGGAGCATCACGACGGAGGTGACGTTCTACGCCCTCGTGCCGCTGATCTGCCGGTGGTTGCGCGGCTGTCGCCGTGACGGTCGCTCTCCGCTGCCGGTCCTGATGTTCGTCGCCGTCGCCGGTCTCGTCGTGCAGACACTCGCCGCCTCGAGCGGACGGGCGAACCTCGGGGCCGTCAGCACGAGCGTCATCGGACACGCCGCGTGGTTCGCCGTCGGTGTGGCGGCGGGGTGGGTGTTCACGGCCGACCCGACGACCGGCGGGTCAGGCCGCCGGGCGCGGATGGGGCTCGCCGTGCGTGAGGCGTCGCCGTCAGCACTGCTGGGATGGGCGGGCGTCACGTACGTCGCGGTGGCCACACCGCTCGGCGGGCCGATCCACCTCGAGACACCGACGCACGGGCAGGCGCTCGTCAAGGAACTCGCGTACGCGCTCATCGCGGCGTTGCTGCTCGGCGCGGCCGTCCGAGCGTCGGAAGACGAGACGTGGCCGACGCGCGCCGAGGCGCAGGCCCTGCTGAGCGGCGCGGGCGACGTCAGCTACGGCCTGTTCCTGTGGCATGTTCTCGTGCTGCAGGTGCTGTTCACGACCCTGCACCTGAGGCTGTTCCACGCGCCGTTCGCTCTCGTACTCATCGTGACGCTCGTCGTGTCACTCGCACTGGCGCGACTCAGTTGGCGCGTCGTCGAAGCACCCGCCATCCGCTGGGCACACTGCTTACCTCGAGGCTGAACACGACGAGCGCGAGCGCCGTCAGCACCTGGCCGGAGACGGCGCCGAGCGATCCGCGATCGACGACGCCGAGCGCCGCCATGATCGGGCCGACCGCGGCCATGAGCGCGATGACGAGCACCCGCCGTCGACCCCGCGGCACGAAGCAGGCGACGAGGACGACGGGTATCGCCACCCATCCCAGGAGTGCCGTCGCGATGGCGGTGAGGACGGCAAGCGCGAGGGCGGCGCGGGGGCGCAAGGCCGGCACGGCAGATTCTGCGTGCGCTGTGAGTGCCCGCGGTGTCTGCAGCGCGATGTCGTCGGAGGCTGCCTGGCGGCGTATCGGCGCAGCGCGTCGCGATGACGCCGCGGCACACCACGTCGTGGCAATGAGCAGCACGAGGCACGCGAGTGCGCAGGCCGCACCGACGACGAGGCTGAGGCGGTGGAGGTGCTGCGGTGCGAAGACGAAGTGTTGTCCGTGGGCGGCGTGCTCGGCGCCCTGACGCCATCCGTCGAGGGTCACGAGGCGCGTGCTACCGGCGGTCATGCCAGATGCGGGGGTGGGCGATGCCGGGTCGAGAGCCCAACCGGCGTTGGCGCCCTGCGTCGAGGCGAGCGTCGGGTTGGCCGGCGTGTCCGTGCTCGAATCCGCAGTGAGTCCGAGCTGGTCCCTGGCCGCCGCGGCGGCCGGAACAAGTGTCACACGTTCGACCTCAGGTGAAACCTTCAGGTTGGCCTCGCCGGCAGGCAGGGCCATCAACCTCGTTCTCCCTGCAGTATCGGACCCTCCACCAGGTGTTCCGGCAGGCTGCCAGGCGCCGGATCCGGACCGCATCATGAGGGGCTCTCGCACCGATCCGGGCGCCACGCCAGCCTTGAACGTCAGCGTGACGTTCATGGTCGCAGCACGCGAGACCGTGAATGCTCGCGTCCACGCACCGTCATCCTCCGACGCCAGCGCGTGACCGTCGAACCAGGGGTGCGTACGCGTCAGGACGACGCCGTTTCGGGTGCCATCGACGGTGCGCGGCAGGTGTACGACGCTGACGACGGGGCGGGTGGAGCGCACCTCGACCAGCCCGACGGCTGCATTCTTCGTGCCCGTCCCCGGCGCCGCGCGCGGGGTGACCGCGACCGCGCGCGTCCCGGCTGGCACGTCGATTCTCCAGGTGCTACCCGCGCCCTGCTGCGGCTTCACGGATCGCCCGTCGAAGCGCACGTCGACGCTTGCCACCCGCGCGTCGCCCGTGGCCGCAGGGACGAGCGTCATCGTCTGAGCGGGGGCGCCGCCGTCCCACGTCACGCTCAGGGTGCTGGGCCGGTCGGCGCACGTCAGCCAGCGGGTGTCGTCGGAGCCGTCGAACGCCGCGTCCGCAGACGTGCCCGGGCCGAGGTAGAGCGAGGCGAACGGGTCGGCGGTCGACGATGTCGCCTCGATGCGCGAGGCGCCGGTGACGCGGCGGACGCTGCTTCCTGCGTCACGGCCGGGGAAGTCGAGGTCGTGCGCGCCGACGCGCGTGGGCGCGGGGTCATCGGCGGTGAGGGCAGGCCCGAAGGCCCGTCCGACGACCTGGCCGTTGTTGTACGCGCGGCGTCGCACGTCGTCGGTGATCCACCCGTCGGCACGGCCCGTGACGAACGGGCGCCTCGCGCTGACGCCGACGCCGGCGAGCGTCAGCGTCGACTCCGGACCGCCGAGGACGGAGACCGCAGCGCCCGTAGTCGACGGTGTGGGGGCCAGGTCGAAGACGTCGTAGCGCGTGGCGCCGCTGCCGTGGACGCGATGGGCGCTCACTCCGTCGGCGTGTGTCAGGGCTGCGACGTACGCCTGCGGCGGTGACGTCTGCTGCGACGTCGAACTCCCCCAGCGCACGACGATGCGGTGCACCCCCGCCCGTGCCGCCGCCTGCACGGCCTCGCTCGCCCGTCCCCGATCACTCGCCGAACCCGGCGCGAGGGCCGTGTCGACGGCATCGACGAGCCGCTGCGCACCCGGGTGGTAGAGCGGAGCCGAGGCGCGCACGACGATGGGCGACGCGGCGAACGCGGTGAGCGGTTCGTCGGTGGCGTTCCCCCAGTCAGCCTGGGCCGAGCGCGTCGACGGCAGGACGAGACTTGATCCGCCGTCGCGGGCTGCCGCGTCGTCCACGTCTCGGGCGGTGGCGACGAGCGAGGCCGGCCACGCGCGCACGCCGTTCGCGTCACCGAGACGCCCGACGAGCAACGGTGCCAGCGTGCCGACGAGGACGACGAGGATGCCGGCCCGCGCCACCCACGCGGTGCGTGCGGCGCGAGGGTGATCCGCACGAGTTTTCCTGCGCGCCAGCGCATCCCACGCCGCACCAACGCCGATGGCCAGGGGCAGTCTGACGAGCGGGTCGAGCTTGTGGACGTTGCGCGCCGCAGCGAGCGGGCCGTCGAGCAGATCGCGCATCAGACCGGAGAACGGGCCACTGTGCGTGCCGGCGTAGGGCAGGGCCATGCCCACGATGCCGCCCGCGAGCAGGATGACGCAGGCGACGCGGACGCGGCGCGCGGCGCGGATGACGTCATCCTGCGCGCCCCGCGAGGCACCACCGCGCGTCGTCATGAGCCCTGCGAGCGCGATGCCGGCGAGCGTCGAACCCGCGACGATGCTGAGGGTGCCCTGCGCGACGACCCACCCCGACTGCCAGACAGGGTGACCGTCGGCGTCGACGATGTAGGCGACCCAGTTGGACGCACCGCGCAGGATGGCGGGCAGCGTCGTCACGGCCGTCGTGATGCGCGCGGTCTCGATGAAGTCGAGGAACGGGTAGGCGTACCCGCCGAGGACGACGAGGGGCCCGAGCCACCAGGCGCTACCGAACGCGGCGCCGATCACGTACGCGCCGACGAGGTGCCACTCGCGCGTCACGACGAGCGCGAACAATCCGGCGCCGAGGACGGCGACGAGCGACGCCGTCGCGTTGACGCCGCCGAGGCACGCGACGAGCACACCGGTGGACGCGAGCAACCTGATGTGGCGGCCGCTGCGCCATCCCCACCACACGGCAAGGACGAGCCACGGCAGCAGCATGCCCGGCCACGTCTCGACGCTGAGTTCCGACAGCAGCGTCAGCACGCGTGCGCTCAGCGCGTACGCGACACCGGTGACGCAGGCCGCCCCCGCGCTCAGCCCGGCGATGCGGCGCGCGACGAGGGCCGCGCCGAGAAGGCCGACGACGAGGATGAACGACCACCACGCGCGCTGCGCCGCCCAGCCGGGCACGCCGAGCGAGTGCAGGACGCCGAAGAACGGGCCCATCGGGAACAGGTAGCCGTAGGCCTGGTTCTGCAGTTCGCCGAAACCCGAGTGCGTCGACCACGCGTCGAGCGAGCGCGCGAGGTAACGCCACGGCGAGACGACGAGGTCGACCTTGGTGTCCGGCTGGATGACGCCCGGCTGCACGAGCCACGGCACGGACGCGAGAACCAACGCGACGCGCAGCGCGAGCAGACGTGCGCGCGTCGCGTTCATCCGCGGCGCACGAGGACGAGCAGGTTCCACGTGACGATCTCGCGCAGCCCCGGCACCCGCAGGACGGCGCGGGAGGCATCCGGCCAGTAGCGGGGACGGGCGTCGATCAGCTCACCGCCGCGCTGCTCGACCGAGCGCGCCCAGGCGAGCCCCTGCGCGACGCTCACCCGGAAAAGGCCCTCGTCGACGAGGTTCTTCGGCGGGTGGCCATACCGACGCTCGTAGCGTCGCGCCGCCCGTTCGCCGCCGAGCCAGTGCCACGGCGACGTCTCGTGCCCACCCCACGGGCTCAACCAGTTCGTGTACGCGAGGAACAGCACGCCCCCCGGCGC
>NZ_DCNR01000037.1:6620-8356 GCF_002322065.1 Dermacoccus sp. UBA1591
GGCAGGTGCTCCGCGTCCGCGACGACGCCGCCGTCACGCACCGAGGGGACGCTCGCGTCGGCGTCCAACGGCACATAGTGGGCGCCGGCCGCGAGGAAGGCGTCCGCGAACTCGGACGGACCCGCGCCGACGTCGAGCACGCGCGCACCGTCGAGGTCGACGTGCTCGGCGAGGATCGCGATCGAGTCGTCGGCGAGAGCCGAGTAGAAGCGGTGCGGGTCGCTCTGCTCGACGAGGAACGCACGGAACAACCGGACGCTGCGCCCGAGGCCCCGCCGCCTCGCGGCACGTGGGCGAGACGTCACTCCGGCCTCCGCGCGACGAGGTGCAGCGTCGGGCGCAGCCGGGGCACGAGCGCGCGTGCAGCGAGAGTCAGCGGCAGCGTCGCACCGGCGAGAGCGAGCGTCGAGCGCTGCGCGAGAACCCCCTGCGGCCGCGGCGCAGGCCGTACGCGGCGGACGGTGCTCGCGGCGTCGTGGACGAGCGAATCGAGCGGCGGACGACGGATCTCGACGTCGTCAAAGCCTGCCTCACGCGCGGCGCGGACGAGGGAATTGGCGGTGAAGAAGCGCACGTGCGTCGGGTCCTCGAGCATCCACCAGCCGTCGCTCGCGAGGCGCAGGCCGGCCCAGTCGCCGGCCGGGGTGAAGAAGTGGGCGCTACCGCCGGGGCGCAGCAGGGTGTGCGTGCGGCGCAGCGTCTCGATCGGGTCGACGACGTGCTCGAGGACGTGGATGCCGTAGACGAGGTCGACGGACGGCTCCCCCGCCGGCACGTCCTCGATGCCGCAGGCGTGCAGGCGAGCGTGCGCGACGACGACAGTGTCGACGTCCCGTTCGAGCTGATCCGGGTCGGCGCCGGCGACGCGCGCCCCCGCGTCATGGAAGGCGCGCAGCAATCCCCCGGCGCCGTACCCGATCTCGAAGACCGACGCGGGCGCGCCGTCGGCGACGAGGGCACGGTGGGTCAGGCGCAGGCGGGCCGCGTCGAGGGTCGGGTCTCCGCCGTAGGCATGATCGCGGTGGCGCGCGGGCGCGCGATCGAGGTCGCGACGCAGGTGCCCGCAACGGGTGCACGCATCGAGGACGGAGCCTCCCAGGGGCAGATCCGTGCACGGACCACCGCACACTTCGCACGCGCTCATGGAAACGGGCCACCTGCCTTCCTCGACCCCGATACTCTAACGGGCGACCCGGAAGCAGGCAGCCGAACGGCGAGGAGAGCCACAGGATGCACGACGAGCGCGACGCCGAGCCTCTGCGCGTCCTCTATCTGTCGTGGCGCGACCGCGAGAACCCCGAGGCGGGCGGCTCGGAGGTGTTCGTCGAACGCACGAGCGAGGTCATGAGCGAGCTGGGCGCCGACGTCACGATCCACACGGCTCGTTTCCGCGGCGCCGCACGCCGCACGATGCACGGGGACGTCACCGTGATTCGCGCCGGCAACCGGTTCACCTGCTACGCCGCGGGGCTGTGGCACCTCGTGCGGCACCAGCGTGACTACGACGTCGTCATCGACGTGCAGAACGGCGTGCCGTTCTGGTCGCCGCTCGTCGCGCGCATCCCCGTCGTCGCCGTCGTCCACCACGTCCACCGCGACCAGTGGGCGAGCATCTTCGGCCCGCGCCTCGCAAGGTTCGGCTGGTTGCTCGAGTCACGCGTCGCGCCGTGGGTGTACCGGCGCTGCCGCTACATCACCGTCTCGAAGGCGAGCCGCAGCGAACTCGCGAGCCTCGG
>NZ_DCNR01000037.1:8610-10524 GCF_002322065.1 Dermacoccus sp. UBA1591
CTCGTGCCGCACAAGCAGGTCGAGATCGCCGTCGACACCCTCGCCGAACTGCGTGAGGAGTTCCCGGGCCTGCACCTCAACGTCGTCGGCTCGGGTTATTGGCAGCCGAACATCGAGCGCCATGCCCGTGAACGCGGCGTCGAGGACGCCGTCCACTTCCACGGGTTCGTCGACGAGGCGACGAAGCACACGCTGCTCGCTTCGTCCTGGGTCGTCATGATGCCGTCCTACAAGGAGGGGTGGGGCCTGACGATCGTCGAGGCCGGCCTGCATGGCACCCCGGCCGTCGCGTTCGCGCAAGCCGGAGGGCCGAGCGAGTCGATCCAGCACGGCTCGACGGGCGCGCTCGCCTCGACGACGGCGCAGATGATCGACGACGTGCGCGTGCTGCTGTCGCGCGACGACGTGCGTGAGGCCTACGGACGCAACGCTGTGACGTACGCGCGCTCATTCAGCTGGGAATCGGCCGGCCGCAACGTGCACCACACGCTGCTCGACGTCCTCGGACGCGCCGAGCGCGCACCCCAGCCGCCCGACACGCCCCTGCACGTGCGACGCCTGCGCGAGCTCGTCGCCGAACGCGATGCCCGCCGCGGCGCTGCCGAGCTGAACTGACGTCATGCGCTACCCGGCGCGGGCGACCACTGAGCCGCGTCAGGGCATGCGAGAGCGGGGAACGACCGTCGAGGTCGTTCCCCGCTCTCGTCTGAGATGAGGGAGCCGGAGGCTCAGCCGTCGTAGCTGATCTTCGACTGGTACTGCTGCGGCTGGCTCGAGTTCTGCGACTGGACGAGACCCCAGATCGCGAACAGGGCGAGCAGGAAGCCGACAACGGCTCCGATGATGTTGTACATCGTCTTGTTCGTGGATGCGCCCATGGGGTTGACCGCCTTCACCTTCGCTCGTGGTCAGTCGCCGCGCCACGGGGTGGCGCGACGGAGCATCGCCGGGGCGACGCGTTTGGTTCAGCTTAGCTGCTCCGGCGCGCGGGCGCATCGCTTTCGGCGCAATCGCCCGGTTCGGCTCGCACCCACGATGACCACACCGGCAGTGATGAGGCTGGTCACGAGGCCAAGCGCGCGCCACCACGGCGTCGACGGGCGAGGCGAAGCGCCGGGGACGGACCACGTCGTGAGGTGCGAGACCGGCCGCGCGGCGGCGAGCGGCGTCGCCCCCGCCCGCCGGACGAGATCCGTGACGGCGGCGGCGTCCGGCTGGTCGGTCTGGACGATGACGCGGCTGACGTCGGCCCGAGCCATCGCGTCACGCAATTCGTCGGCCGAGCGGTGAACGAGAGCGCGACCGACGGCGGCGGCGTGCGGGTCTTCCCCCGCGACGACCCGCACGCCAGAGCCCTGACGCACGGCCAGCGCGTCGTCGGCGATGACGCGGCCGGTGAGCAAACGGTTCCAGGGGTCGAGGACGGTGCGCTCGCCGTTCCAGGCGTAGCGACGGTAGGTCGACCAGGGCAGGACGAGCGTCGCGCCGTTGGTCCCGGCGTCGAGGTCGCGCGCGACCTGCGTCCACGGCGCCGGATAATCGACGCCGCGCCACTGTCCGCCGCGTGCCCACGCGAGGCCCGGCAGGAGCACGAGCGGGGCGACGATGCCACCGATGAGGGCGACGGGCGCGAGGATGCTGCCGCGAGCGCGGCGCACCTCGGCGTCGATGAGCAGCCCCCAGCCGAGGGCCGCCGGGACGACCCAGAGGGCGACGAACTTCTGCCCGTCGCGCAGCAGCCCGCCGCCGGGCACGTGCAGGACGATCGCCGTCATGACGTCACGCAGCCCCGGCACGGTGCTCGCGCCCGCGAGGAACAGCCCCGTGACGGCGAGCGCCGTGATCGGCCCGCGACCGAGGCGCCGGGCGGCGATGACGCCGGCGACGCACACGAGGGCGGAGGCGAGCACGATG
>NZ_DCNR01000037.1:10833-10984 GCF_002322065.1 Dermacoccus sp. UBA1591
GGGCGGAGGCGAGCACGATGGGCGCTGAGCTGCGTTCGGCGAACCATGACGGCGCGTGCCAGATGCCGCCACCGCCGAGCAGGGACGTCCACACGGGCCCCGCGCCGTCGCTGCGGGCCGCGAACGCCTCGACGCCGGCCGCGTCGGCGGC
>NZ_DCNR01000040.1:0-11603 GCF_002322065.1 Dermacoccus sp. UBA1591
CTTCCGATCTCAGCGGGCTTGGGCGCGGACGGCGTCGCCGCGGCGGGTGCTGCCGGGGCAGCGTCCGACTCGGTCTTGGCCGCAGGCTTCGGGGTGGCGCTCTCGGCCGGCTTCGACGGCGCCGCGGGTGCGGCATCGGCCGGGGCAGCCTTGGGAGCAGGCGCCTTCGGGCCCGGCTTGGGGGCGCCGGGCTTGGCGGACGAACCGCCGGCCGGCTTCGGGGAGCTCGACGGCACGTCGGCGGCGTCGCCACCGGCCTTCGTCGGCTTCGGGGGGTTCTCCTTGATCTTGCGCACGACGGGCGCTTCGATCGTCGAACTGGCGGACTTCACGAACTCGCCCTGCGCCTTGAGGTGCGCGAGCAGTTCCTTGCTCTCGACTCCGAGCTCCTTGGCGAGCTCGTGGACTCGAACCTTGGCCACGTTTCTCCTGTCAGATGGTGACGGGCGGCCAAGGCTTCGAGCAATTGCTTGCCCGGAGGATCAGCCGACCGCCGAGGGGTAGGTGTTCATCGGTGAGAACTCATCGGTTGCTCATCGCGTCAAACCCGCTTTCGGTCATGGTGTGTTCGCCGTCGGGCGACGGCAGGCGGGCGATCTCGGCCGCCACGTGTTCCTGCAGCGTCGCGGTGTGGACCGCGGTGTGCAGACGAAGTGCTCGTGCCCATGCCCGACGCTTGGTGGCCTGTTCGAGGCACGTCGTGTCGGCGTGGAGCCAGGCTCCTCGACCGGGCATCGCCTTGCGCGAGTCGAGCACCAGGGTGGCGCCGTCCTCGCTCACTGCGATGCGCAGCAAAACGGAACGGCCGCCCTTGCCCCGGCACCCGATGCAGGTTCGCTGCGGTTCTGCGGGCCGGGAGAGCTCGACGTTCGGGATCGGCACGTTCACACGCACCCCACCTTCACATCTGTCACCGTTCAAGACCTACCCTACCCCCGCACAGCTCCGCGACGAAATGCGCGCACCCCGGCCACGCTCGATGGCCGGGGTGCGCGCGAGACGTCTGAGGGCGCGCGCTCAGCGGGCCGACTCGTCGTCACGCCCGCCGTCGGCGAGCGCGGTGTCGGGCCGGATGTCGATGCGCCACCCCGTCAGCTTCGCCGCGAGACGGGCGTTCTGGCCCTCCTTGCCGATGGCGAGGCTGAGCTGGAAGTCGGGCACGACGACGCGGGCGGCTCGGGCCTTCGGGTCGACGACCTCGACCGACTCGACGCGCGACGGCGACAGCGCCGCGGCGATGAACTCATCGGGCTGGCGCGAGTAGTCGACGATGTCGATCTTCTCGCCCTGCAGCTCGCTCATGACGGCGCGCACGCGCTGACCCATCGGGCCGATACAGGCGCCCTTGGCGTTGATGCCGGGCTTCGTGGCGTGCACCGCGATCTTGGTGCGGTGACCCGCCTCGCGCGCGAGCGCGGCGATCTCGACGCTACCGTCGGCGATCTCGGGCACCTCCATCGCGAACAGCTTGCGCACGAGGTTGGGGTGGGTGCGCGACAGCGAGATCTGCGGGCCCTTCGGGCCGCGGCGCACGGACACGACGTAGCAGCGCAGACGCTCGCCGTGACGGTAGGTCTCCCCTGGCACCTGCTCCGCAGTCGGCAGGATGCCCTCCACGGTGCCGAAGTCGACCTTGACGAACCGCGAGTCGAGGCTCTGCTGGATCGTGCCGGAGACGATGTCGCCTTCCTTGCCGATGAAGTCACCGAGGATGGCCTCGTCCTCGACGTCACGCATGCGCTGCATGATGACCTGACGGGCCGTACCCGCGGCGACGCGCCCGAAGTTCTTGGGGGTGTCGTCGAACTCGGGGCCGGGCTCGCTCCAGGTGCCGTCCTCCTGCTTCTCGCCGTCCTCGCGCGCCCACACGACGACATGACCCGTGCGGCGGTCGAGCTCGACGCGCGCCCGGCGGTAGGAGCCCTCCTCCTTCTGGTACGCGAGCAGCAGCGCCTGCTCGATGGCGGGGACGATGACGTCCATCGGAATCTCGCGCTCCCGCTCCAGGGCGCGCAGTGCAGCCATGTCGATGTCCATCAGACGTCCTCTCCCACGGCGTCGGCGTCGTCGCCGCGCGTGAATTCCACCTGCACCTTGGCGCCGGTGATCGATGTGTAATTGAGTCGGGCGGGCTCGGCGTCAACGGCCGCCCCCGCCTTCTTGCCGCCCTGCTCGGGCGTCACCTCCACCGTCTGGGCGTCGGCGCGGGTGATGCGACCGGCGACCTTCGACTCGTCGTCGAGGGTGACGGTGACGAGGCGGCCGACGTTGCGCGCGAAGTGGCGCGGCAGCGTCAGCGGACGGTCGGTGCCGGGTGAGCTGACCTCGAGGACGTAGGGCTGTTCGCCCATGACGTCGCTCGCCTCGAGTTCTGCGTCGATGACGCGCGTGGCGTCCGTGACCTCGTCGAGCGTGACGGGCTCGATCGATTCCTCGACCGCCGTCTCGAGGGCGACGTCGCGGTCGACGAGCACGCGCACGAGGCGGCGCTTGCCGGCAGGCACGACGGTGACGTCCTCGACGAGGAGACCCAGTGGTTCGAGCTTCGGCAGAATCGTGTCGATGATCGTCTGTTCCGAGTTGCTCACTCGCGCCTCCTGGAGTTGTCGCCGTGCCGTGCACCCGTCGCCCGCGGCACGAGCCGTGAGGTGACGAATGCGCAGGCGTCGTGCCTGCGCATCGCCCCTGAGTCTATCGTGACGCGCGAGGAGCCGTCGTCGCCCGAGACCGGAGCGTCCCGGCTCGCCGCAGGTCAGCCCTACGACGGCGCGAGGCCCCGACGGTGCAGCATGCGCCGCTCGATCGGGCCGAAGAGCAGCACCTCCACGGCCAACCCGACGACGAGCACGAGAACGATCGCGGCCATCACGGCTGGCATGTCCGAGTTCGCCTGCCCCTGGTTGAGCATCGAACCGAGACCGAATCCGAGCTTGGGCGACTGCACGATGAGCTCGGCGGCCATGAGGGAACGCCAGGCGAACGCCCAGCCCTGCTTGATGCCGCCGAGATAGGTCGGCATGGCCGCCGGCAGGAGGACGTGACGCACGAGTTGCGTGCGACTCGCTCCGAGGGCCCGGCCGGCTCGTTCGAACAGAGGCGGGACCTGATCCAACCCGCCGATCAATCCCATGGCGATCGAGGGCACTGCGGACAGCAGGATCACGGCGTACATCGTCGTGTCGCTGAGGTAGAACATCATGACGGCGAAGGGCACCCACGCGACCGACGGCAGGGACTGCATCGCTGCGAGCAGCGGTCGGAAGGCGCGCCGCGCCAGTCTCGCGCGGCCGACGACGAGCCCGAGTGTCGTGCCGAGCACGAGAGAGAGCGCGAAGCCCACCGCGCCGCGTCGCAGGCTGACCCAGATCGCGTCGAGCGCCTTCCCCGAGGTGAGGGAGGTCCACAGGGCCCGAGCGATGTCGGTGACCGGAGGGAGCACCCAGGCCGGTTTGACGTGTGCCCACACGAGAACCTGCCAGGCGAGGACCACGATCGCGAGCGCACCCAGCGGCGCTAGCACGGACAGCGGGTCGACGCGGCGTCGGCGCCGCGCCTGAGCCTGTTCGAGCGCGTCTAGTCCGGAGGTGACGTCGTCGTCACTGATCATCGATCTCGTGGGGCCGGGCGAGCGGTGCCGTCGGGCACTGGCCTCGAACGGATCCTCCTCGCGCATGTCGAACTCAGGCGTGGGCATGACGACTGATCTCCTCTCGCAGGCGCGAGGTGATCTCGCGGGACAGCTCACCGACGCCTGCGTCCTCGATGGCACGCGGCTGTGGCAGGTCGACGTCCCACGTCTGGCTGACGCGTCCCGGGCGCGAAGAGAGCAGGACGACACGTTGGCCGAGACGCACTGCTTCACGCACGTTGTGGGTGACGAAGATGACGGCCATGCCGTCGCGATGCCACACGTCGCTAAGTTCCCCGTGGAGCAGGTCGCGCGTCATGGCGTCGAGGGCGGCGAATGGTTCGTCCATGAGCAGCAGGCGCGCGTTCTGGGCGAGTGCGCGCGCGAGGGCGACGCGTTGGCGTTGGCCTCCGGACAGTTCGTGGGGTCGTCGATCCACTGCGCCGTCGAGCCGCACCGTCGCGAGCAGCTCCTGCGCCCGCTGGCGGCGTTCGGCGGAGGGCACGCCCCTGAATCGCAGGGGAGCCTCGACGTTCTCGCCGACGCTCAGCCACGGGAAGAGCGCGGAATCCTGAAACATCAGCGCCGGTTGAGGGCCGTCGACGTGCACGTCGCCCGCGCTGGCGGGTTCGAGCCCGGCGATGATCGACAGCAGGGTCGACTTGCCGCAGCCGGAGGCGCCGAGAACGCTGACGAACTCCCCCTGTTCGACCCTCAGGTCGAGCCCGCCGATCGCCTCGACGGCGTCGTCGCCCTGGCCGAGGACCTTGTGCAGACCGCGGATGTCGACGGCGGCCGGCTGTGCCGTCGAGCGTGCGTCGCTCGGCGGGGCGATCGGGTGTCGCTCGCCTGCCGTGGTGGTGTCGAACGTCATGTCAGCCCTTTCTGTGCACGCCGAGACCGGCGTCGGTGATCGCAGGCAGGGCGCGTGCAGCAAGGACCTGCCGGAGCGGGTCGAGGTCCGCCAACCCGCGCAGGTCGGGACGGACGTCGATGCCGCCCGTTCGCCACGTGTGTTCGGCGACCTGCGCGATGTTTGCCATCAACGGATCCCAGGAGAACTGCACGTTGTCCATGGCCCGCTCGGCGACCGATCGCTTCAACTTCTTGCCGCTGAGCTTGCCGATCTCGGCGTTGAGCAGCACACTCGCGGCGCCCCGATGGCTGTTGATCCATTCCACGGTCTCGACGTGGGCCGCCAGGAGCTGCTCCACCTGAGCAGGCGCGCGTTCGAGGTACTCCTGGGTGACGAGCAGGCACGTCGTCACGAATCGGTGGTCGGGCCACTGGGTGCGCTCGTCGACGAGCACGTGCGCGCCGGCTTCGACGACGAGGCGAGAGACCCATGGCTCGGCCTGGTAGCTGGCGTCGAGGCGCCCCTGGCGGAACTGATCGAGAGTCTGTGAGTTGGCCATCCACACGGTCTCCACCTCGTCCGCTCCCGGCCCCGTCGTCAGGTGGTGCTCGGCGAGCAGTGTCTTGAGGGCTACGTCCTGGGTGCCGCCGATCTGCGGCGTGGAGACGCTGCACCCACGCAGATCGTCGATCTTCTTCACTCCGGGACGAGCAACGAGCGCGGCGCCGTTCTCCGCTGCTCCGGCGAGGAGGCGCACTCCGGCGCCCTTCGTCCGCACCCACGCCGTGATCGCCGGGTTCGGGCCGAGGTAGGCGACGTCGATCGCGCCGGCGAGCATGGCCTGGACGGCGGCGGGCCCGTTGTCGAAGACCTGCCGCTCGATGGCCGTGCCGCCCAGGTGGCGCGCGAACGTTCCGCGGGCCATGCCTGCGAGGGCCACGCCGTGGGTCAGGTTCGAGAAGTGCCCCAATCGCAGGCGATGCGGGCTCGCCTCAGCCGCCCCGCACCCCGACAGGGCCGGTGTCATGAAGGGGGTGGCGAGGCCGGCGCCGAGGAGCGTCCGGCGCCCGATCTGGGGTGATCGGGCCCGGGATCGGTGTACGGCATCGACAGGTGCGTGATCGTCGCGCATGTCAGCCAGCCAGCCAATCCTCTTCGGGTTCGAGCTGCGCGGCGTCGTCGTCCGCACCCGAACCGAGCCCCGCACCCGACATGCCGGCTCCGAGCGTGGCGCCGCTCGCGGGATCGATGACGAGGAACGCGCCGGTCGCCCGGTGGCTGTCGTACGGGTCGAGCACCACGGGCTCGGCCAGACGCAGACGGACTCGTCCGATCGTGTTGAGCGTCATCACTGCTTCAGGGCCGGCTACGTGCCACGTGCTCGTCTCGACGTCCCACAGATGTGTGATGTCGTCGACGACCGCGCGCACCACCTTGGTGCCCGCCTTGACGAGGACGCGCTGACGGACACGCCCGTCCGCGGCCGCGAGCCACGCGAGCACTCCGCTCACCTCGGAGTCGGCAACCGGTTGATCGGGGTCGGCCACGAGCGACAGGACCTCACCACGAGCGACGTCAAGTTCGTCGCCCAGACGCACCGTCACTGACTCGCCCGCTACGGCCACCTCACGCGAGCCCACCGGAGTGTCGATCGCGACGACCCGGCTCGTCAGGCCCGAGGACACCGCGCGCACACGGTCACCGACGTGCAGGACGCCGGAGGCGATGCGGCCGGCGAGACCGCGATAATCCGGATGCTCGGCGGTGCGAGGCCGGATGACGAGCTGGACCGGCATGCGGAACGACTCGGCCCGCAGGTCATCGCGGACGGGTAGCGACTCGAGCAGGTCGAGCAGCGGCGGGTGGTCGTACCCGTCGGGGGCCGGAGCGACGACCCCCTCGCCCGTCAGCGCAGATAGCGCGACGACGCGGGGATCGCTGAGGCCCACCCTGTCGGCCAGGTCGATCGCCTGGGTCCGGACCTCGTCGAACCGCGAGCGCGACCACTCGAGGGCATCCATCTTGTTGACGGCGAAGATGACGTGCGGAACACGCAGCAGCGCCATCAACGCGGCGTGACGACGCGTCTGGTCGCTGACCCCGTGTCGCGCGTCCACGAGGACGACGGCTGCGTCAGCGGTGGAGGCGCCAGTGACCATGTTGCGCGTGTACTGCACGTGCCCCGGGGTGTCGGCGAGGACGAAGGTGCGCCGGGGCGTGGAGAAGTACCGGTACGCCACGTCGATCGTGATGCCCTGTTCGCGCTCGGCGCGCAGCCCGTCCGTCAGGAGAGCAAGGTCGACCTGCTCGGCGCCGCGCGAGGTGCTCGCGGCCACCATCGAGTCGTAGGTGTCGGCCAGGATGTTCTTCGTGTCGTGCAGCAGACGACCCACGAGGGTCGACTTGCCGTCGTCGACGCTGCCCGCCACGACGAGGCGGAGCTGGGAACCGGGCGAGGCGGTCGGTGCGTGCTCGGTGGACGAACGTGGTGCGTCGGCGGCACGGGTGGTCGTGGTCGTCATCTCTAGAAGTAGCCCTCTCGCTTGCGATCTTCCATAGCGGCCTCGGAGAGGCGGTCGTCGGCGCGGGTGGCTCCGCGCTCGGTGAGATGGCTCGCGGCGATCTCGGCGATGATGTCGGCGGTCGTGCGGGCCTCGGACTCGACGGCGCCCGTGCAGGAGCCGTCACCGACGGTGCGGTAGCGCACCGAGCGGGTGACGAGGGGTTCGTCGTCGCGCGGCCCGAACCAGGGCCCCGGCGTCAGCCACATGCCGTCACGCAGGAAGACCTGGCGCTCGTGCGCGTGGTAGATCGGCGGCAGCGCGACGTCCTCGGCCTCGATGTAGCGCCAGACGTCCAGTTCGGTCCAGTTGCTCAGCGGGAACACACGCGTGTTCTCGCCGGGGGCGTGACGGCCGTTGTAGAGGTTCCACAGCTCCGGACGCTGCCCGCGCGGGTCCCACCCTCCCATGGCGCTGCGCACCGAGAAGATGCGCTCCTTCGCGCGCGCCCGATCCTCGTCCCGGCGCGCCCCGCCGAGGAGGGCGTCGAAGCGTTCTGCCTCGATCGTGTCGACGAGGGGCACCGTCTGCAGGGGGTTGCGGGTGCCGTCGGGGCGTTCCTGCAGGCGGCCGTCGGCGATCCAGTCCTCGACCGCCGCGACGTGGAGGCGCAGGCCATGACGGGCGACGACCTCGTCCCGGAACGCGATGACCTCAGGCAGGTTGTGGCCGGTGTCGACGTGCAGCAGCGTCAGCGGCAACGGCGCGGGGGCGAGCGCCTTGAGTGCGACGTGCAGCAGCACTGCGGAGTCCTTGCCGCCGCTGAACAGCAGCGCAGGGCGTTCGAACTCGGCGATGACCTCGCGGATGATCTCGATGGCCTCGGCCTCGAGTGCCCGCAACGTCGACAGCTCGCCGGCGGGGTTCGTGGAGACGTCCGGTGGCGTCATCGTCTCGGTCATGCGGGTGTCCTCTCCTCGTCGATGAGACGCAGGATCTCGGCGAGGGATTCCTCGATCGAGCGGCCCTGGGTCTCGAGACGCAATTCGGGGTTGGTCGGAACCTCGTAGGGGTCGTCGAGGCCTGTCATTCCGGTGAATTCGCCGGCCTCGGCCCGGGCGTACAGGCCCTTGACGTCGCGTCGCGCGCACTCCTCGAGCGACGTTGCGACGAAGACCTCGAGGTAGCGACTACCGCTGCGCTCGTGGCGTGCGCGGTTCTCGGCGCGTGCATCGGCGTACGGGGCGATGACCGGCACGATCGCCCACACACCGTTGCGGGCGAGCAGGTCGGCGACGAAACCGACGCGCGTCACGTGGGTGTTCCGGTCCGCCCGGGAGAACCCGAGGCCGGCGCTGAGGGAGGTGCGCAGTTCGTCGCCGTCGAGCAGTTCGACGCGTTCGCCCCGCTCGCGCAGGGTGGCGACGAGGCGCTCGGCGAGCGTCGACTTGCCCGCTCCGGACAGGCCCGTGAGCCACACGGTCGCGGCGCTCATGTGTTGATCCCGCATTCGACCTTGTCGCGGCCCGCCCAGCGTCCGGCGCGCGCGTCCTCGCCCGGCGCCACCCGGCGGGTGCACGTGGCGCACCCGATCGAGGGGTAGCCCTGGGTGAGCAGCGGGTTCGTGACGATGGCGTGCTCGGCGATGTAGGCCTCGACGTCGGCGTCGCTCCACGCGACGATCGGCGCGACCTTGATGCGTTCGCGGCGCTCGTCGAAGCTGACGACCGGTGTGTCGCGCCGCGTGATCGCCTCGCTGCGACGCACCCCGGTGGCCCACGCCTCGTAGCCGTCGAGGGCCTCGTCGAGCGGGTGGGTCTTGCGCAGCGTGCAGCACAGATCGGGGTCGCGTTCGAAGAGGTTCGCTCCGTACGTCGCGTCCTGCTGCGCGACACTCTGGGACGGTTCGAGGGTGCGCAGCGTGACGTCGTACGTCGAGGCGACCGCGTCGCGGGTCTGCAGCGTCTCTTCGAAGTGGTACCCGGTGTCGAGGAAGAGCACGTCGACGCCGGGCAGGCTGCGCGACGCGAGATGCGTCAGCACGGCGTCCTGCATGGAGGTGGCCACGGCGAAGCGTTCCCCGAACTCCGCGGCCGCCCAATCGAGCACGGCGTCCGCCGGTGCACCGTCGAGCTGGCCAGCGGCCCGAATGGCGATCCGACGCAGCTCGTCGGGCTCGCGCACGACCTGCGTCATCGCAGCTCCTCCTCGTCGGCGCGGCGGGCCCAGTCGCCGAAGCTCTCGCCGCTCTCGCGTGCGGCTATGTACCGCGTCACGACGCGCTCGACGTAGTCGCCCAGCTCGCTCGCGGCGACCTTGTGGGCGCGCAGCTTGCGCCCGACGACGAGATCCTCGCCCAGGCCACCGCCGAGGTGGACCTGGTAGCCGGGCACCTGCTCGCCGGCGGTGTCGGTGATGATCTGGCCCTTGAGACCGATGTCCGCCACCTGGATGCGGGCGCAGCTGTTGGGGCAGCCGTTGAGATGGATCGCGATGGGGTGCTCGAGCTGGTCGTCGAGGTGCCCGAGACGCTCTTCGAGCTCGGCGACGAGGTCGTGGGCTCGCTGCTTCGTCTCGACGATGGCGAGCTTGCAGAACTCCAGGCCCGTGCACGCCATCGTCGCGCGGCGCCACGGCGACGGACGCCCGTCGAAGCCCAGCGGCCGCATCGTCTCGAGCAGCGGCTCGACGGCGTCGTCGGGCACGTCGAGGACGACGAGCTTCTGGTAGGCGGTCAGGCGCAGCCGGTCGCTGCCGGCGGCCTCCATCGCGTCGGCGACGCCCGCGAGCGCCGCGCCGCTCGTGCGCCCTGCGATCGGCGCGAACCCGACGAGGTTGCGTCCGTCCTTCTGACGATGCACACCGACGTGGTCGATCGTGTGCTTCGGCGTGGGCGCGGCGGGCCCGTCGAGCAGGGGGCGCCCGAGGTACTCGCGCTCCAGCACCTCACGCGTCTTGTCGGCGCCCCAGTCCTCGACGAGGTACTTGAGACGCGCGCGGTTGCGCAGCCGGCGGTAGCCGTGGTCGCGGAACAGCTTGACGGTCGCGAGCCAGACCTCGGGCACCTCTTCGAGCGGCACCCAGGCACCGAGGCGCAGCGCGAAGAACGCCTTCGTCGACAGCCCTCCCCCGATCTGCAGATCGAAGCCGGGGCCGTGGTCGGGGTGGACGACGCCGACGAAGCTGATGTCGTTGATCTCAGGGGCGGCGTCGGGCAGCCACGCGATCGACGACTTGAACTTGCGCGGCAGGTTCGCGAGATCCGGGTCGCCCACGTAGTTGGCCTTGATGAAGTCGATCGCGGGGGTCGCGTCGATCACCTCGTCGGGGTGCACGCCGGCCACCGGCGAACCGAGCGTGGTGCGCGTGCAGTCACCGCAGGCCTCGAGCGTGTCGAGACCGACGGCCTCGAGACGGCGCCAGATCTCCGGCACGTCCTCGATCGCGATCCAGTGGTACTGGATGTTGTTGCGGTCGGTGATGTCGGCCGTACCACGTGCGAAATCGGTGGAGATGCTCGCGAGCACCCGCAGCTGCTCGCGGGAGAGCTGCCCGCCGTCGATGCGCACGCGCATCATGAAGTACTCGTCGTCGAGCTCCTCGGGCGCCAGCGTCGCCGTCTTGCCGCCGTCGATGCCCTGCTTGCGCTGGGTGTACAGGCCCATCCAGCGCATGCGGCCGCGCAGGTCAGTGCCCGAGATGCTGTCGAAGCCCTCGCGGGCGTACTGCTCGAGGATGCGGGCGCGCACGTTGAGGGGCGCGTCCTCGGCCTTGAAGACCTCGTTCGGGTTGAGCGGGTCGAACTCGCCCTTGGCCCACTGCCCCTCGGGCTTGGCCGTGCGCTGCGTGGCGCGGGGACGTTCACTCGTCGTCGTCATCGTCCGCTCCTTCGTGGTTTCTCTCGGGCTCGAAGTACATAACCTTGTCTTCGGTTCAGCAAAACTGCAAATGATGGATCACGGGGTGTTCATCCTGTGGGAAGGCACGTTGAGCCTGACGCGCCCACGGTGCGTGTGGCGTCACCGCCCGCCGGAACGCGCGGCCAGTGCGTGCCAGACTGTGCCCATGCCCGATGCTCGTCTCACCCGCCGCACCGCGCTCGCCGCCGTCGTCCTCACCACCACGAGCGCATGCAGGCTGCGCGTGGAGAAGGACGCGCCCCTGCCGGGGCCGACGGCGGCACCGGCGCCCGATTCGGGCCCCCTCGAGGCTGTGCGTCGTCACCTCGTGGTCGCGATGAGCGCGGCGAGCCAGGAGACGAACCACCGCCGGGAGGCCGCCGACGCGCGCGGCGCCCACGTCGCCGAACTCAAACGACTCGACGCGACGCTGCGCGGCATCGGCGCGACGTCGCTGCCCAGCGTCAGCGCCACTGCGGCGCCCAGCGTGTCGGCGTCAGCGTCTGCGTCGCCATGGGCGTCGGCGTCCGGAAAGAGCTCCCGCGCGAGCGCCCCGGCGTCGTCGCCCTCGGCGAGCAGCAGCCCCGCCGCGACGGCGTGGACCCGCGCCGAGAGCGACTGGGTCTCCCCCGCGCTGTGCGCGAGCCTGCAGAAGGTTTCGGCGACATCGAGGCCTCTCGCCCTGTCGATCGCCGCGCGCGGGCTCAGCTCGCTGCCGG
>NZ_DCNR01000040.1:11963-16462 GCF_002322065.1 Dermacoccus sp. UBA1591
CCTGCTCGACGACCTCTACGCCGTGCGCTCGCTCGCGGAATCGTCGGCGTCATCGGGGTCGCCGTCGTCGTCATCGTCTGCTTCCGCGAGCCCCGCTGCGCCCGCGCGCCGCTACGACTCGCTCGCCGCGGCCCGCGCCGATGCGGGCAAGGCGGCCGCGGCTCTGATGTCGGCGTGCGCCGTCGCGGCGACGGGCACGCGCAGCGCCGATGATGTCAACGGGCTGCTGCTCGCGTGGTCGAGCGCGGCCCGCACGGTGCGCTTCGGTGGGGGCAGCGTCTCGCCGTTCCCGGGCCTCGCGACCTGAGCACGCCCGCCGGGAATAAACTCGTCCGCATGCGTATTCGGGGACGCGCGGCCGCCGCCGCACCACTGATCTCACTGCTCGCTCTCACGGCCTGTTCGGGCAGCTCGCACGACACGGGCGGCGCTTCGAGCTCCGGGGCGTCATCGAAGGCCGGCGCGTCGAGCAGTTCCGGTGGGAGTGCGAGTCCCTCGGCCAGCTCTTCGGTCGCTCCCCCGGAGCCGGTCAAAAACAAGCCGGGCAGCATCACGATCGGCGCGTCGGGCGACCTCATCGTCCACCCGTCGGTCACGCAGATGGCCCGTCGTGCCGCAGGCGGCACGGGGTACCGCTTCGACCAGTTCTTCGGCCAGATCTCCCCCGTCACGAAGGCGGGCGATCTACGCATCTGCCAGATGGAGAACCCGCTGTCGCGTGACGACACGAACCTGGCGCGCGAGCTGAGCTTCAACGCGCCCCACGAGTTCGCGACGACGGTGAAGTCCATTGGGTTCGACGGGTGTTCGACGGCCAACAACCACGCCTACGACCGCGGCCTCTCCGGGCTGGCGAGCACGCGCAGCGTCATGGCCGCGAACGGTCTGCAGGCGGCCGGCCCGGCCGCGTCTGCCGGCGAGAAGGGCCAGCCCGTGTTCTACGAGGCCAAGGGGTTCAAGGTCGCGCAACTGTCGTACAGCTACACGCTCGACAACCGCATCAACGGCGACCAGACGGGCACTCCCAAGGACGCGCCCTGGGTCGCGGACAACCTGTACGCGGTGCGCACCCCGGAAGGCATCGAGGCCGATGCCGCCGAAGCACGCAAGCAGGGCGCCGACATCGTCGTCGTGTCGATGCACTGGGGACGTGAGTACAAGCCGGTCTCGGCGGAGCAGAAGAAGTACGCGGACGCGTTGCTGCGCTCCGGGCAGGTCGACTGGATCATCGGCAACCATCCGCACATCGTGCAGCCGTGCCAGAAGATCGACGGACGATACGTCTCCTACGCCCTCGGCAACCTGTTCTCCGGCCAGCAGGCCGCATATCTGCCGGGCACGGCGGACGGCGCGTACGCGAGCGTCACCTTCACGCGCGACGCGGGCGGCAAGATCAGCCAATCTATGACGTACCAGCCCACCTATCAGGACCAGAAGACGCGCGTCGTCGAGCTGGCCACCCCGTCGCAGAACCCAGCATCCTACGCCAAGACGACCGCGACGATGGGTGCGTTCGGCTGCGACGCCAAGCCGGCGTCCTGACGGGTGACGGCACCCGCCGCCGTCGCCGGACGCTCGAGCCGTGGTAGCCGGTGAGGCGCCGGGCGCGGCTGAGCATCAGAGCAGGCCGAACTGCGCGGCGGTGTCGTAGCTGAGCTTGACGACGAAGGCCCCCACGACGACGACGAACACGGCGCGCACGAACCCGGCCCCCTTCGAGACGGCGGTCCGGGCGCCGAGATAGCCGCCCGCGAGGTTCGCGACGCCGAGCACGAGGCCGACACGCCAGGCCACCGCACCTGCCGGGATGAACACGACGAGGGCGGCGAGGTTCGTCGCGAAGTTGGCGAGCTTGGCCTTGGCGGAGGCCTCGAGGAAGCGGTAGCCGAGCAGGCTGACGAGCGCGAAGACGAAGAACGAGCCCGTCCCCGGGCCGAGCGCGCCGTCGTACAGGCCGACGCCCAGGCCGACGGCGCCCGCCGTCGCGTAATGGCGCCGGCTGCCGGCGTGCCGCAGGTTCTCGAGCTGCCCCATCGACGGCTTGAACAGCGTGTACGCGCCGACGGCGACGAGGACGACGAGGATGATCGGGTTGAACGCGCTGCGCGGGATGTGACTGGCGAGCGCCGCACCCGCCATCGAGCCGGCGAACGCCATCACGGCGAGCGGCAGCGCGGTGCGCAGATCGGGACGCACCCGCCGAAGGTACGTCGCCGAGCTCACCGACGTGCCGCAGATCGAACCCAGCTTGTTCGTCGCGAGCAGCTGGGCGGGCGCGGCGTGCGGAAACGCGACCATGAGGGCCGGCAACTGCACGAGCCCGCCTCCGCCGACGACGGCGTCGATCCATCCCGCGCAGGCCGCCGCGAGCGCCAGCAGGGTGAGGGTCAGGGTTCCCGGGTCGTTCACCCCGTCATCCTGGGCCGCGCGCCGCGTGCCCGCAAACGTCTCTCAGTTCGTGACCGTCGCGCCCGCGCCGCTCGTGACCGGGGCGGCGGCCGTTCGACGCGCGAGAGCCACCACGTCGGGCCGTGGTGGCTCTCGTGAAGCAGGGTCGGATCAGGCGCCGCGCACCTCGGAGAGCACCTCGGCCGCCACCTCGTCGACGCCGACGTCACGCGAGGTGCCCGAGCGGCGGTCCTTGACTTCGATCGTGCCGTCGGAGAGGCCGCGCCCGAGCACGACGATCGTCGGGACGCCGATGAGCTCGGCGTCCTTGAACTTCACGCCGGGGCTGACCTTCGGACGGTCGTCGAACAGGACGCCGAGCCCGGCCGACTCGAGGTCGGCGACGACCTGCTCCGCCTTCTCGAAGACCGCGGCGTCCTTGCCCGTGGCGACGACGTGGACGTCGAAGGGCGCGATGTGACGCGGCCAGATGAGGCCCTTGTCGTCGAGGTTGTCCTCAGCGATGGCGGCGACGGCGCGAGAGACGCCGATGCCGTAGGAGCCCATCGTCACCGTCACGAGCTTGCCGTTCTCGTCGAGCACCTTGAGCCCGAGCGCCTCGGCATACTTCGTGCCGAGCTGGAAGATGTGACCCATCTCGATGCCGCGCGCGAGCGTCAGGGGGCCCGAACCGTCGGGGGCCGGGTCGCCCTCCTTGATCTGCGCCGCCTGGATCGTGCCGTCGGCGGTGAAATCGCGGCCGTGGACGAGGTCGATGACGTGCTTGCCGCTGACGTCGGCGCCCGTCACCCACGCCGAGCCCTCGGCGATGCTGGGGTCGAGCAGGTAACGGATGCCGGAGGCCTTTTCCTCGCCGAGCACGCCCGGGCCGATGTAGCCCTTCGCGAGCATCGGGTAGGCGGCGAAGTCCTTCTCCTCGAACGCCTCGACGTCGGCCGGAGCGACCTGAGCCTCGAGGCGCTTGGCGTCGACCTCGCGATCGCCGGGCACGCCGATCGCGAGCGGTTCGCGCGTGCCGTCGGGGTGGACGAGCATGACGATGACGTTCTTCAGTGTGTCGGCAGCCGTCCACTCGCGTCCGTCGTCGCGCGGGTGATTCGCGTTGAGGGCCGCGACGAGCGTCTCGATGGTCGGGGTCTCGGGTGTGTCCTCGATGTGTGCGGGGCCGACGCTCACCTCGACGGGCTCGGCCTGCGGCACGACGACGGCCTCGACGTTCGCCGCGAAACCGCCGGGCGAGCGGACGAACGTGTCCTCACCGTGGCGGCTGACGGCGAGGAACTCCTCCGACGCCGAACCGCCCATCGCACCCGAGTCGGCGTGGACGACGACGTACTCGAAGCCGAGGCGGTCGAAGATCTTGACGTACGCGCCGCGGTGCTTGGCGTAGCTCTCCTCGAGGCCCTGCTTCGTGTGATCGAAGGAGTACGAGTCCTTCATGATGAACTCGCGCCCGCGCAGCAGGCCGGCGCGCGGGCGGGCCTCGTCGCGGTACTTCGTCTGGATCTGGAACAGCGTCGTCGGCAGGTCCTTGTAGCTCGAGAACATGTCCTTCACCGTGATGGTGAACATCTCCTCGTGCGTCGGGCCGAGGAGCATGTCGACGCCCTTGCGGTCCTGCAGGCGGAACAGGTTGGGGCCGTACTCGTCCCAGCGGTTCGTCGCCTCATAGGGTTCGCGCGGCAGCAGCGCGGGGAAGCTCAGCTCCTGCGCGCCGATGGCCTCCATCTCCTCGCGGACGATGGTCTCGACGTTACGCAGCACCTTGAGCCCGAGCGGCAACCACGTGTACACGCCGGGCGCGGCGCGTCGGATGTAGCCGGCGCGCACGAGCAGCTTGTGGCCCGGCAGCTCAGCGTCCGCCGGATCCTCGCGAAGCGTTCGCAGGAACAGGTTGGACATGCGCTGGGCCACGGTCTCTCCTCGGGTCGTGTCGCGGTCGCTCCGCGTGACTCGGCCCCACACTATCCCGGCCCGCCCAGGGCGTGCACGGCCCGCATCCACCCGACGCTCGGGCCGCGAGGCCTTCCTGAGATCCATGCAGATTCGACGACGTCACAATCCGTCCTTCGCCGTCTCCCGTCTCCTGC
>NZ_DCNR01000040.1:16655-29373 GCF_002322065.1 Dermacoccus sp. UBA1591
GCGCACTCGCCCGGCGTGCAGATCTCCAGCAAGGCCGCCAGCGGCGGCATCATGGAGGGGCTCAAGCGCTCCGTGCTCTGCGGTGAGTCCTTCTTCTCGACGACGTACACCGCCCCCGCCGAGGGCGGGTGGGTCGACATCGCCGGCGTCCTGCCCGGCGGCATGCTGGCGCTCGAGATCCAGCCCGATCGCCCCTGCTTCGTCGTCAGCGGCAACTGGATGGCCAACAGTGAGGGCATGGAGGTCACCTCGCAGTTCGGTGGCATGAAGAACCTCTTCGGCGGCGAGGGCGGCTTCGGCCTCGAGGCCAGCGGTCAGGGCCTCAGCGTCTACGGCGCGGTCGCCGTCATGGACCTCGCTCCGGGCGAGCGTGACGTCATCCACACCGGGCACGTCATCGCCTACGACCTGGGGATGCAGTTCACAACGCGTCGGGCGGTCGAAGGACGCTCGATCCAGTCGATGAAGTCCGGTGAAGGGCTCGTTTCAACTTCGTCGGGCCCGGGCGCGTGCTCCTGCAGTCACGCAACCCGCAGGCGTTCGCGGAGTGGGCCGCCAAGCTCATGCCCTCGACGAACGAGCAGGGCGGCCTCGGCGGGCTGTTCAACTGACCGCCAGGGCGTCAGGGCCGCGGCGTCGCGCGTCGGGCGATGGCGGCGCTCGCGGCCGACGTGCCGAGGGTGCCGAACACGCCGCCCCACTCCCCCTGCACGCGGCTCGCGATGAACGCGTCGCTGACGCTCGACGGCGCGCTGCGCAGCAGCAGGCTCGCCTGGAGGACGACGGCCATTCGAGCGCTGATGTCGCGGGCGCGGTACTCCGCGTCGTCGGGCGTCAACGACACGACGTCGGCGAGCACCTGTTTCGTCGCGACGTCGAGCCCGGGGTGGTCGCCGCGGGTCACGTCGAGCTCGCGGCTGAAGGCCTCGAACGCCTCCGGCGAACGCGTCAGGGCGCGCAGGACGTCGAGGGCGTTGACGCTGCCCGAGCCCTCCCAGATCGAGTTGAGCGGCGACTCGCGGAACAGCAGCGGCATGCCCGACTCCTCGACGTACCCGTTGCCGCCGAGGCATTCGAGGGCCTCGGCGACGTGCATCGGCGTGCGCTTGCACACCCAGAACTTTGCGAGCGGCAGTGCGAAGCGACGGAACGCGCGCTCGTGCTCGCTGCCGGGATCGCCTGATTCGATACGGTCGACGCTCGCCGCGAGGCGCATGCCGAGCGCCGTCGCGGCCTCCGACTCGATCGCGAGATCGGCGAGGACGTTCTGCATCGCGGGCTTGTCGGCGAGGACGCCGCCGAAGGCATGCCGACGCGCGGTGTACCAGGCCGCCTCGCTCGTCGCGCGACGCATGAGCCCGGCCGAGCCGAGGACGCAGTCGAGCCGCGTCGCGCTCACCATCTCGATGATCGTGCGCACGCCCGCACCCTCGTCACCGAGGCGAGTGGCGTAGGCGTCGTGGAACTCGAGTTCGCTGCTCGCGTTGGAGCGGTTGCCGAGCTTGTCCTTGAGCCGGACGATGCGCAGCGCGTTGCGAGTGCCGTCAGGGTGCACGCGCGGCACGACGAAGCAGGTCAGCCCGCCGGGAGCCTGCGCGAGGACGAGGAACAGATCGTTCGTCGGCGCGCTCGTGAACCACTTGTGCCCGCGCAGCGAATAGACGGCGGCGCCGTCGTCGTCGAAACCCGACGGGGTGGCCTCGGTGACGTTGGTGCGCACGTCGGAGCCGCCCTGTTTCTCCGTCATCCCCATCCCCGCGAGCAGCCCCTCCTTGCTCGCCGCGGGCAGATCGCCGGGCTCGTAGACGCTCGCCGCGAGGCCGTCGGCGTAACGCTGCGTCAGCGCCTCGTCCGCGCGCAGGGCGGGGACGGCGGCATGGGTCATCGTCAGCGGACAGACGTGCCCGGGCTCGACACCGGACCACGTGATGAAGCCCGCTGCCCGCCGCAGGTGAGCGTCCGCCGACGCGTCCTGCCAGGGCGCGCCCGCGAGACCGAACTCGACGCCGCGGCGCATGAGCCAGTGCCAGGACGGGTGGAACTCGACGGCGTCGGTACGCGCGCCGAACCGGTCGACGGCGCGATGCCGCGGCGTGAACGTGTTCGCAGCCATGCCGTGTTCGCGAGCCTCCTCGCTGCCGGCCATGACACCGAGCTCGCGCAGGGGGCCGAGAACGTCGGCATGCTCGTGCGAGGCGAACGCGCTCGCCGCGTCCTTGAGCGCCTCGTCGGCGTCGACGGCGTCGAACCCGGCCATGACGTCGGCCTGATTGGTTGGTGTGAGCGCGAACACGTCAGTCATGCCGCCACTGTAGATCGCCGGCCCGGTGCCCGGGCGGCGTCTGCGCGCAGGAGTCTACGCCGACCGCACGGCGCGGGCCCGCCAATGCGGCGCGGGCCCATCAGTCCGGCGCGAACCGTCACCCACAGTGACGGCGACCCACGCACGGCGCACGGTCGGCCTCGCGAGCCCTCGTCAGCGGCGAGCGATGTCGAGGCTCGCCTTGATGAGCGGCCACTGCGCCGGGACCCGCGCGAGCATGCCGGCGAGGCGCGCCTGCTTGCCCGGCGTGGAGCGGCGTCGGACACTCGCCTGCGCCTGACGCGCCATCTCGACGTTCGCGGGCAGCACGGCGACGAGCAGGGCGGCAGAGGCGTAACCCGCGGCTCGGCGCGTCGCAGGGTTGACGAGACCCGCGGCGCAGACGAGTTCGGCGACACCGCTGAGGTAGACGAGTTCGCGCGCCTTGGGTAGCAGCGGCGGAATGGTCGGCTCGAACACCTGCGGGCGCACGAGGTGCGTCACGCCGGAGACGACGTACGCGCCGACGAGCCCGCGCATCAGGGGCGGAAGTTCACGAAGACCGGTGACAGGATTCATGCCCCCACCCCATCACATCGCCCTGACAACGCCGTTGAAACGGGTCGAAGTGCGGGGGCAGGGCGCTCGTCCCATCGATAAGCGGTGCCACCGCGTCGCCTCTGCGACGGCGCCGCCGCATCAGAGGATGACGGTCGCGAACGTCCCGACGCGTTCGAACCCGGCGCGTTCGTACGCACGCAGCGCGGGGGTGTTGTACCCGTTGACGTAGAGGCTGACGGTGGGCGCGAGCTCCGCCTCGACCAGGTCGACGACGCGCGCCATGCACGGTGCGGCGAGCCCGCGGCCGCGCCAGGCGGGGTCGATCCACACACCCTGAATCTGTGCCACGCCCGAGGCGAGCGATCCGACGTCGGCCTTGAACCGTACGCGCGCACCGTCCATCAGGACGAAGGTGCGCCCACCCATGACGAGGCGCTGCACCCCGGCGCGGTAGGCCGCGGCACTGCCGACGTAGGGCGCGTAGCCGATCTCCTCGGTGAACATCGCCGCGGCCGCAGGCACGATGGCGTCGACCTCGTCGAGTCGGGCCAGGCGCACGCGCGGTTCGGGCTCGATGCCCTGACGCTCGCGCGCCTCCCGCGAGGCGACCATGAGCGGCTGCTCGGGGCGGAACGAGCGCGCCGGCGCGTACGAACGCGACACGAGCTGCCACAGCGGCAGCACCTGCTCGGCCGGCCCGAACAGCGAACTGACGCGGCGTCGCGCACACTTGACGCGGGCCGCGTAGCGTTCCAGATCGTCAGGGCTCGCCTCGACGGGGACGAGATTCGCCGACGCCCACAGCATCGAGCGCAGCGGCCGTTGACTGGACTCGAGCGAGCGAGCGCCGCCTCGACCCAGCCCGTCGGCATCGAACCCCGAAGAGTCCGCCCCTGCCGCGAGTGGCTGGCCAACGTCACCGTCGAGACCGAAGGCAGCGCTCGTCGAACCGAGCGCGCCCTCGTCGAGGCGGGCGGCGACGAAGACGTTCGTCACCGGGTCGAGGTCGCACAACGCCCGCGCGCCGGCGCGGTCGCCGGCGTCGAGGGCTCGCACCCCCGAACCTCGCAGCATGCCGGCGTCAGCCGACCGAGACGGTGGGGCCGGCGCCGTCGGCGCCCGCGTCCTCGCCCATCTCCTCGGCGATGCGCATCGCCTCCTCGATGAGCGTCTCGACGATCTGGCTCTCCGGCACCGTCTTGATGACCTCACCCTTGACGAAGATCTGGCCCTTGCCGTTGCCGGAGGCGACGCCGAGGTCGGCCTCGCGCGCCTCACCGGGGCCGTTGACGACGCAGCCCATCACGGCGACGCGCAGCGGCACCTCCATGCCCTCGAGGCCCTTCGTCACCTGCTCGGCGAGGGTGTAGACGTCGACCTGCGCGCGCCCGCAGCTCGGGCAGCTGACGATCTCGAGCTTGCGCGGCTTGAGGTTGAGCGACTGCAGGATCATGTTGCCGACCTTGACCTCCTCGACCGGCGGGGCCGAGAGGCTGACGCGGATCGTATCGCCGATGCCGCGGCTCAGCAGCGCGCCGAACGCGGTCGCCGACTTGATCGTGCCCTGGAACGCGGGCCCGGCCTCGGTCACACCGAGGTGCAGCGGCCAGTCGCCCCGCTCGGAGAGCATCTCGTAGGCGCGCACCATGACGACGGGGTCGTTGTGCTTGACGGAGATCTTGAAGTCGTGGAAGTCGTGCTCCTCGAACAGCGACGCCTCCCACACGGCCGACTCGACGAGCGCCTCGGCCGTCGGCTTGCCGTACTTCTCGAGCAGTCGCTTGTCGAGCGAACCGGCGTTGACACCGATGCGGATGGAGACCCCGGCGTCCTTCGCCTCCTTGGCGATCTGCTTGACCTGATCGTCGAACTTGCGGATGTTGCCCGGGTTGACGCGCACACCCGCACACCCCGCCTCGATCGCCGCGTAGACGTACTTCGGCTGGAAGTGGATGTCGGCGATGACGGGGATCTGCGCCTTGCGAGCGATGGCGGGCAGCGCCTCCGCGTCGTCCTGGCTCGGGCACGCGACACGGACGATGTCGCACCCGGTGGCCGTCAGCTCGGCGATCTGCTGGAGCGTGGCGTTGATGTCGGTCGTCGGCGTCGTCGTCATCGACTGCACCGAGATGGGGGCGTCTCCCCCGACCTCGACCTTGCCGACCTTGATCTTGCGCGTCTTGCGACGAGGAGCGATGACCGGCGCGGGCGCCGAGGGCATACCGAGAGAAACCGACATGAGCCCATCTTACGACTGCCGCGCGACGCCCTGGGCTGGGCCGAGACTCACTGGATGGTGATGGGTTTCACGACGTCGGCGTAGATGAGCAGCACCGACATCCCGATGAGGACGAGCGAGACGGCGTACGCGACCGGCAGCGCCTTCGTCACGTCGACGTAGACGGGGCCGGCGACGCCGCGCGCCCGCGCGATGGGCCGCTTGATCGCCTCCCACAGCGCACCCGCGATGTGGCCGCCGTCGAGGGGCAGCAGCGGGATGAGGTTGAACACGAACAACGCGAGGTTGAGGGAGGCGAGCAGGTTGAGCAGCAGCAGCACCTTCTGGCCGAGTTCGACCTTCGACGACTCGGCGACGTCGCCCGCGATGCGCGTCACCCCGACGACGGAGATCGGCCCGTTCGGATCGCGCGCCTCGTCGCTGAACGCCGCCTGCGCGACGCCCTTCATCTTCTCCGGTATGTGCAGCACGACGCCCGCCGTCTGCTTGATGCTCGTGCCGAGCATGCCGGGGACAGCACCCGGGCCCTGACGCTGCAACGTGTACTGACCGATCGACAGCCCGACGTACCCGGCGTCGATCATGACGTTCTGGCCACCCGCGTCGGTGACGGGGTTGCCGTCGGCGTCGAGTTTCGCCACCTTCGTCGTCCTCGGCGTGACCTGCAGCGTCTGCTGCCGGCCGTCACGCTCGACGACGAACGGGATCTTCTCGCCGCCGTGCGCGCGGATGACGCGGGTCGCCTCGAGGTTGCTGTTCACCTTCTGCCCCGCGACCGAGATGATGACGTCATCGAGCTTCAACCCGCTCGAGGCCGCCGGCGCCTCCTGCCCCGTCGGGCACTTCTGACCGGGTTCGACCTTCGTCAGGCACGTCGTCAGCGACGTCACCTTCGTGCCGGTGAGCTTCGGCAGGCCGACGCCGCACACCATGACGGTCATGACGACCGCAGCGATGACGAGGTTCATGAACGGCCCACCGAACATGACGGTGACCTTCTGCCACGTCTTGAGCTTGTAGAAGACGCGGTTCTCGTCACCGGGGCGCAGCTCCTCGAAGGTCTGCTCACGCACCTCGTCGGCGAGCTGGCTGAACCGACCGGTCGACGAGGCGCGCACGGAGCCGTCCGGGTCGCCCGCCTTCGGCGGGTACATGCCGATCATGCGCACGTAACCGCCGAGCGGGATGCCTTTGACGCCGTACTCGGTCTCGCCGCGCTTCTTCGACCACAGCGTCGGGCCGAAGCCGATCATGTACTGCGGCACGCGGACGCCGAACTTCTTCGCGGGCACCATGTGCCCCATCTCGTGCAGCGCGATCGAGGCAGCCACGCCGACGATCATGAACAGCACCCCGAGGACGAACAGCATCAGCGCAGCCCCTTCTCGATCAGCGTGTGCGCGGTGCGGCGCGCCCATGTCTCTGCGGCGAGGACGGCGTCGACGTCAGGTTCGCCGCTCTCGGGCGCGTGCTGGTCGACGACCTTCTCGACGGTTTCGACGATGTCGAGGAAGCCGATGCGCCCGTCGTGGAAGGCCTCGACGCACTCTTCGTTGGCCGCGTTGTAGACGGCCGGGTACGTCGAGCCGGCCTCACCCACCTGACGGGCGAGGCGAACGGCGGGGAACGCCTCGTCGTCGAGAGGTTCGAACCGCCAGTCCATCGCCTTCGTCCAGTCGATCGGTGTCTCCACGCCCGCGATGCGGTGCGGCCAGTCGAGGCCCATCGCGATCGGCACGAGCATCGTCGGCAGGCCGAGCTGCGCGACGACGGCGCCGTCGACGAACTCGACCATCGAGTGGATGTACTGCTGCGGGTGCACGACCGTCTCGACACGATCGATCGGGATGTCGAACAGCAGGTGCGCCTCGATCACCTCGAGGCCCTTGTTGACGAGCGTCGCCGAGTTGGTGGTGATGACCTTGCCCATCGCGAAGTTGGGGTGCTTCAGGGCTTGTGCGGGTGTGACGTCGGCCAGCGCGGCGCGGCTCATGCCGCGAAACGGCCCTCCACTGGCAGTGACGACGAGTTTGCGCACCTCGTCGTGCGTACCGGAGGTGAGCGCCTGCGCGATGGCCGAGTGCTCCGAGTCGACGGGCACGATCTGCCCGGGCCTTTCGAGACGCTTGACGATCGGGCCACCGACGATGAGCGACTCCTTGTTCGCGAGCGCCAGTGTGCTGCCCGCCTCGAGCGCTGCGATCGTCGGGCGCAGACCGATCGAACCGGTGATGCCGTTGAGAACGACGTCCGCACCGACGCTCGCGACCTGCACCGACGCGTCGTCACCACTGACGACGCGGCTGACAACCTGCTTGCCTGCGCCCGACGCCGCATCGGCGATGAGCGTCTCGAGCCGTGCCGCGTCACCGGAGGCGATACCGACGAGCTCGACGTCGAACTCGACGGCCTGACGCGCGACGAGCTCGAGGTCGCGCCCGCCGGAGCTGAGCGCGACGATGCGGAAGCGCTCGGGGTTGTTCCGCGCGATCTGGCACGCCTGGGTGCCGATCGAACCGGTGGAGCCGAGCAGGGAGACGGTGCGCTGGGTGGTCACGCCCCCATTGTGTACGAGACGTCTGACAACCGCCCCCGAGCCCGCTGCGACGAACCATCGCTCACGACGCGAGGCGTCGCCACTCAGCGCCTCAGTGAGACGCGGTGACGGCCGCCGCTCGCCCGGACGTCAGCACTCGATGACGTTGACAGCCAGCCCGCCGCGTGCCGTCTCCTTGTACTTGACGCTCATGTCGCGGCCGGTCTCGCGCATCGTCTTCATCGCCTGGTCGAGGCTGACGGTGTGCTTGCCGTCACCGCGACGCGACAGGCGAGCGGCGTTGATCGCCTTCATCGAGGCGATCGCGTTGCGTTCGATGCACGGGATCTGCACGAGCCCGCCGACGGGGTCGCACGTCAAGCCGAGGTTGTGCTCGATGCCGATCTCGGCGGCGTTCTCGACCTGCTCGGGGTTGCCGCCGATGACCTCGCACAACGCACCGGACGCCATCGCGCACGCCGAACCGACCTCGCCCTGGCAGCCGACCTCGGCGCCCGAGATGGAGGCGTTCTCCTTGAACAGGATGCCGATGGCCGCAGCCGTCAGCAGGAACCGGACGATGCCGTCCTCATCGGCGCCGGGGACGAACTTGACGTAGTACTTGAGGACGGCGGGGATGATGCCGGCCGCACCGTTCGTCGGCGCGGTGACGACGCGGCCGCCCGCGGCGTTCTCCTCGTTGACGGCCATGGCGAACAGGTTGACCCAGTCCATGACATCGAGCGGGTCGATCGGGTAGCCGGGCTCGACCTGCTGCTGCAGCGCACGGTGGATGGCGGGGGCGCGGCGCGGCACCTTGAGCCCGCCGGGGAGGGTGCCCTCGGTCGAGAAACCGTTGGTGATGCACTGATCCATGACCGACCACAGGTGCAGCATGCCCGAGCGCACCTCCTCCTCGGTGCGCCACGACAGCTCGTTGCGCATCATGACCTCGCTGATCGGCAGACCCGTGCGCGCACAGATCTCGAGCAGTTCCTTGCCCGTGTTGAACGGGAACTCGACGGGCGTCGTGTCCTGCACGACACGGTCGGCGCCGAGCGCGTCCTCGTCGACGACGAACCCGCCTCCGACGGAGTAGTAGACGCGCTCGAGAAGCACCGATCCGTCAGCGCCGAGCGCCCGAGCGATCATGCCGTTCGGGTGCCCGGGCAGCGTCTTGCGGCGGTGCAGGACGAGGTCGTCGTCGTCGAGGGGCACCTCGCGCAGGCCGCCGAGCAGAAGGCGGTGGGTCTCCTTGACCGCGTGGAAACGCGCGTCCGCGGTGTCGGTGTCGACCGTCTCCGGGTCCTCACCCATCAGGCCGAGGACGACCGCCTTGTCGGAGCCGTGCCCGTGGCCGGTCTGCCCGAGCGACCCGCACAGTTCGACCTGGACGCGCGCGACGTCGTCGAACAGCCCTGCCACGCGCAAGGATTCGAGGAACCGCCCCGCGGCTCGCATGGGACCGACGGTGTGGGACGACGAGGGTCCGATACCGATCGAGTACAGTTCGAATGCACTCAGCGCCATGCCACACCATCCATCATGCGGACAGATTCGCACACAATGTGGCCACACGAGTAATCGAGGCCCCCCTCAGGTATGTGGGCAGCGCAGGTGACTCACCGGTAGCCTGCGGAGCATGACTGATACGACGCGAGAATTCGACATCGTCCTCTACGGCGCGACCGGGTTCGTCGGCCGGCTCGTCGCGAAGCACCTCGCCGAGCACGCGCCGAATGACATCCGCATCGCCCTCGCCGGACGCACCGCCTCGAAGGTCGAGAAGGTGCGCGACGACCTGAGCACCGAGGCCGCAGCCGCCGCCGGTTGGGGCATCGTGACAGCCGACTCCGGCGACGAGGCGTCGCTGCACGCCCTCGCGAACCGGGCACGCGTCGTCATCTCCACCGTCGGCCCGTACGCGCGCCACGGCCTGCCGCTCGTCGGCGCCTGTGCCGAGGCCGGCACCCACTACGTCGACCTCACCGGCGAGGTGCTCTTCGCCCACGACTGCATCGACCGCTACGACGCGACGGCCCGCGCGAACGGCGCACGTATCGTCAACTCGTGCGGCTACGACTCGGTGCCCTCCGACCTCGGCGTCTTCCTGCTCGCCCAGACGGCGCGTGAGGCCGGTGACGGGGAACTCACGGCGACGACCGAGTACGCGTCGATGAAGGGCGGCATGAGCGGCGGGACGATCGCCTCGGCGATGCAGCAGGCCGACGACATCGCCGACGACCCCGCTCGCCGCAAGATCGCCGGCGACAAGTTCTCCCTCTCCCCCGACCGCTCGCGCGAGCCGAGCGGCGAGTTCAAGGACTCGCTGTCGGTGTGGTACTCCGACGACGTCGACGCGTGGGTCGCGCCGTTCCTCATGGCCTCCTACAACACGCGCATCGTGCGCCGCAGCAACGCGCTGCTCGGCCACGTGTACGGCTCGGGTTTCCGCTACCGCGAGGTGATGAAGGCCGGCAAGGGCGTCAAGGGTCGCGCGATGGCGTACGCCGTCGCGGGTGCGCTGGGGGCGGGCTTCGGCGCGATGGGCGTCAAGCGTCTGCGCCCGCTGCTCGAACGCCTCGTCCCCGCGCCGGGCAGCGGCCCGAGCGAGGAAGCGCGCGAGAAGGGCTTCTTCCGCATGGACATCCGCTCGACGACGACGAGCGGCGCCCGCTACCGCTCGATCGTCGCCTCGCAGGGCGACCCGGGCTACAAGGCGACGGCCGTCATGCTCGGCGAGGCGGCCGTGACGCTGGCGCTCGGCGACCTGCCGACGCTGCCCGGCGAGGCGGACGGCGGCGTCCTCACGCCCGCAGTCGCCCTCGGGGCGCCGTACGCCGAGCGCCTGCGTCAGCACGGCGTGACGCTCGAGGTGACGAAGCTCGGCTGATTTCGAAAGCTCGGCTGAGTTCGAGTGACGTAGCGTTCGTCCCCGGGACCGATGCGGTGCCGGGGACGAACCGTTCTCGGCATGCGCCGAGATCGGCAGCCGCCGCGCCGAGGTGCAGCACCAGCTCGTCATAGCCGGCGCGGACGACGCCGCGCGGCGTCGCGAACGTCACGAGTGGTGGCGCAGCACCTCACCGAGAGCGTCGAGGACGCTGGCATCCTCGATCGTGCCGGGCACCTGGGGCGTCTCACCGTCGGCCATCTGGCGCATCGTCTTGCGCAGGATCTTGCCCGATCGCGTCTTCGGCAGGGCCTGGACGACGTCGACGTCGCTGAGCGAGGCGAGCGCCCCGACCTCGGCGCGCACGCGCGCCTTGAGTTCGTCGCGGACGGTGAGCAACTCGTCGTCGGTGTACTCCCGCCCGGCCTTGAGCACGACGAGCGCCCGCGGCACCTGGCCCTTGAGCTGGTCGGCGACCCCGATGACGGCGCACTCGGCGACGGCGGGGTGCCCCGCGAGCGCGGCCTCGAGGGCGCCCGTCGACAGGCGATGCCCCGCGACGTTGAGCACGTCGTCGGTGCGGCCCATGATCCACACGTACCCGTCGTCGTCGATGTAGCCGCCGTCACCGGTGAGGTAATAGCCCTCGAACGCGGACAGGTAGGAGCTGACGTAGCGCTCGTCGCCACCCCACAGCGTCGCGAGCGTACCGGGCGGCAGCGGCAGCTTGAGGCACACGGCACCCTCGGCGCCTGGTTCGACGGGCGAGCCGTCGGGCGCGAGCACCTGCACGTCGTAGCCGGGCAGGGGCTTGGTCGCCGATCCGGGCTTCGGCGCGAACGACTCGATGCCGACCGGGTTCGCGACGATGGGCCACCCCGTCTCCGTCTGCCACCAGTTGTCGACGACCGGCACCCCGAGCTTGTCGTGCGCCCAGGCGTAGGTGTCGGGGTCGAGGCGCTCACCGGCGAGGAAGAGCGTCCGCAACGACGACAGGTCGTGCCCGGCGATCAACGAGCCGTCCGGATCCTCCTTCTTGATCGCGCGGATCGCCGTCGGCGCCGTGAACAGGCCCGCGACGCCGTACTGCTCGACGATGCGCCAGAACGCGCCGGCGTCCGGGGTGCCGACGGGCTTGCCCTCGTACAGCACCGTCGTCAGGCCCGCGAACAGCGGCGCGTAGGCGATGTAGGAGTGGCCGACCACCCAGCCGACGTCGCTGGCCGTGAACCACACGTCACCGGCCTCCACGCCGTAGACGTGCTTCATCGACCACGTCAGGGCCACGGCGTGGCCACCGTTGTCACGCACGATGCCCTTCGGCCGCCCCGTCGTGCCGGAGGTGTAGAGGATGTAGAGCGGGTCGGTGGCCGCGACGGCGACGCAGCCGGCGGGCTGCACCGCACCGGGCGCCATGACCTGCGCCCAGTCGAAGTCCTTCTCCCCCAGGCTCGCCTCGCACTGCGGGCGCTGCACGATGACGCAGTGCCCCACCTCGTGCGACGCGCGGGCGAGTGCCGCGTCGAGCATCGGCTTGTACTCGATGACGCGGGTGCGCTCGACGCCGCAGCTCGCGGACAGCACGACCTTGGGCTGGGCGTCGTCGATGCGTGCGGCCAGCTCGGTGGGCGCAAAGCCGCCGAACACAACCGAGTGCACCGCCCCGATGCGCGCGCAGACGAGCATCGAGATGACGGCCTCCGCGATCATCGGCATGTAGATGACGACCCGGTCGCCCTTCTCCACCCCGAGCGCCTGGAGCACCCCGGCGAGGCGGGCGACCTCGTCGAGCAGTTCGGCGTAGGTGTACGTGCGGCTCGTGCCGGTGACGGCGCTGTCGTGGATGAGCGCCGGCTGATCGGCGCGGCCGGTGATGACGTGCCGGTCGAGCGCGTTGTAGCAGGTGTTGAGCCGCGCGTCGGGAAACCAGCGGTACAGCGGGGCGCTCGAGGCGTCGAGCGCCCGCTTGGGTCGGGTGATCCAGTCGACGCCGCTGGCGGCCTCGAGCCAGAACCCCTCGGGGTCGTCGAGGCTGCGCGCGTGGAGTGAGGCGTGGTCGAACGTGACGTCGGTCATACACCCATCTTGCCTCGTGATGGCGAGGTTCCGGGTGAGTTCGCCGCCGTGCTCGGCGACGAATCGCTCGTGTGCCACGCTTGGCCTCATGCTTCGTGAGATCCACTCGGC
>NZ_DCNR01000040.1:29565-31078 GCF_002322065.1 Dermacoccus sp. UBA1591
TTCGACGGTCTCGTCGTGCTCGGCGGCCACGTGCCGGCGTCCACGGCCCGGACGTTGACCGACCGCGGCGCCATCCTGTTTCCCAGCGATCCGCACCTGCCGATCGACCCCTACCGCGCGCGTCTCTACTCCGCCGGCGAGCTCTATGCTGGCCTCGAGCGCGGCTACGAACACACCCCTGACGCGCAGGCGTATCGCTGGTCGCGTGACTGCCGCGTGGCGCATGACGCCTATGCGGGCGCCATGCGCGGGCTGCACGACGAGTCGATGCGCGACGCCCTGCACGAGAGCCTCGAGGGCCGACGAACCGTCGGCATCATGGGTGGTCACGCGATGGGACGCACGAGTACCGCGTACGCCGAGATCGCCCGGTTGGCGCGCGATCTCGCCGACGGCGGCCACGTCGTCCTGACCGGCGGCGGGCCCGGCGCGATGGAGGCTGCGAACCTCGGCGCGGCTGACCGCGTCGGCGGCCTCGACGCGGCGCTGGAGTGCCTGGCGGGCGTTGAGTCGTTCCGTCCGAGCATCGACGCCTGGGCGCACAGCGCTTTCGCGGCGCGGGAGCTGCTGGGCGTGGCTGATGGCGCCGGTGACGACGTGCGCAGCGTCGGCATCCCGACGTGGTTCTACGGCCACGAGCCGCCCAACGTCTTCGGCGACGTCATCGCCAAGTTCTTCTCCAACGCCCTGCGCGAGGACGGCCTGCTCGCCGGCGCCAGCGGCGGCATCATCGTCCTCGAGGGCGCCGCGGGCACCGTGCAGGAGATCTTCCAGAGCGTCACGCCGCTGTACTACGCCGCCGACGACGTGCCATTGCCGCACCTCGTCCTCGTCGGGCGCTCGCAGTGGACGGACGTCGTCCCCGTCTGGCCGGCGCTCACCGCGCTCGCGTCGGGGCGACGCTTCGCCGACCACCTCCACCTCGTCGAGACGCCCGCGGACGCGTTCGCAGTGTTGACGGGCGCCTGAGCTCATCGCAAGCCTCAGGCTTGACGCATCATCGCCCCAAACGCATCACGAATGACGCATTTGGGGCGATGATCGAGGCGAACTGCTCGCGTCAGGCCGTCTTGGCGGCGAGCTGCCCGCACGCTCCGTCGATGTCGGAGCCGCGCGTGTCGCGCACCGTCGTCGGGATGCCGCCCGCGCGTAGGCGCTCAACGAAGTTCTGCTCGACGCCCTTGCGCGACGCCGTCCACTTCGAGCCCGGCGTCGGGTTGAGCGGGATCGGGTTGACGTGCACCCACCCCTTGCCACGCGCGTTGAGCTTCTTCGCGAGCAGATCCGCGCGCCAGCCCTGGTCGTTGATGTCCTTGATGAGCGCGTACTCGATGCTGACGCGACGCCCCGTCGCCTCGAAGTAGCGATGCGCCGCATCGAGGGCCTCGTCGACGCTCCAGCGCGTGTTGATGGGCACCAGCTCGTTGCGCAGTTCGTCGTCGGGCGCGTGCAGCGACAGCGCCAGCGTCACCGGAATGCCCTCGGCCGCGAGCTTGTCGATGGCCGGCACGAG
>NZ_DCNR01000040.1:31321-49402 GCF_002322065.1 Dermacoccus sp. UBA1591
GCCTCCCCCATGCCCATGAACACGACGTTGCTGACGCGCAGCGGCGTCTCGCGCTCGTCGTCGTCGAGGCCGGGCAGCTCGCCGGAGCGCAGCAACCGCGCGCCGGCGACGACCTGCTCGACGATCTCCGCCGTCGTGAGGTTGCGCGTCAGCCCTTCCTGCCCGGTCGCGCAGAACGGGCAGTTCATGCCGCAGCCGGCCTGGCTGGAGATGCACATCGTGACGCGGCCGGGGTAGCGCATGATGACGCTCTCGACGAGCGCGCCGTCGAACAGGCGGTGCACCTGCTTGAGCGTGTTACCGCCGTCGGCGACGAGCGTCTTGATGCTCGTCAGCAGCGTCGGCATGAGCTGCGCGACCATCTCCTCGCGCCCGTTCTTCGGCAGGTCCGTCATCTCGGCAGGGTCGGCGACGAAGCGTTCGAAGTAGTGGTTCGACAGCTGCTTGGCGCGGAACGCGGGCAGCCCGAGCTCCTTCGCGAACGCCTGACGCCCGGCGAGGTCGAAGTCCGCCAGGTGCTTCGGCGGCTTGCCGCGCCGCGGCGCGGTGAACATCAGCTGGCCCGGAACGGGACGCTTCGCCGTCGGCTCGGGCAGGTCGGTCGTGGTCGATTCGGTGGTGCTCAATGGAAGAACTCCTCGCCTCAGCTGGCGAACGCGGTGAGAACGGCCCAGGTGACGGGGGCCGCGAGAACGAGCGAGTCGAGACGGTCCATGAGACCGCCGTGACCCGGGATGAGGTTGCTCATGTCCTTGATGCCGAGATCGCGCTTGATCATCGACTCGCACAGATCGCCGACGGTGGCCGCGACGACGACGAGCGAGCCGAGCAGGATGCCGACCCAGAACGGCGCGTGCAGGATGAGGGTCACCGTCAGCACGCCGATGACGACGCAGCTCAGCCACGACCCGGCGAAGCCCTCCCACGACTTCTTGGGGCTGACGGTCGGCGCCATCGGGTGCTTGCCGAACAGCACGCCGGCGACGTAGCCGCCGATGTCACTGCCGATCGTCACGAGGATGAACGTGATGATGCGGCTGACGCCGTCATCAGCATGCAGGAGCATCATCGCGAACGACACGAGCGCCGGCACGTACAGCGCGATGAGCGCCGCCGACGCGGTGTCGGGCGCGAGGCGGTTGCTCGCCGCACCCCAGACGATGAAGACGAGGACGCTGCCGACGAGCGCCGCGAGCATCGCCGACGGCCCGAGCAGATACGCCGCGACGGGGATGACGGCCGCCGAGGCGAGCGCGGGGATCCACGGCGGGCGGAACTTGGCCGGCGGCATCGCCATGAGCAGCTCGCGCGTGCCGACGACGGACGCGGCCGTCGCGAGGACGACGAACGCCTCCTTGCGGATGAGCAGAGACGCGAGGACGAGCACGCCGAGCACGAGTGCGGCCGTGATGGCGGCCTTGAGGTCGCGCCCGGCCTTGTTCTTCTTCGCGGGGGCGGGCGCGAGCGTCTTGGACACGACCTTCGAGCCCACCCCCGGCGGGGGTGGGCTCGAAGGCTGCGCCGAAGCGGGCATGCCGAATGCGAGCGTGCGTCGAGGTCAGACCTCGAGCAGCTCGGCCTCCTTGCCCTTGAGCAGCGCGTCGACGGTGTCGACGCGCTTCTTCGTCATGGCGTCGAGGTCCTTCTCGGCGCGGGCGCCGTCGTCCTCGCCGACCTCCTTGTCCTTGACCAGCTTGTCGATGTCCTGGTTCGCCTTGCGGCGCACGTTGCGCACGCTGACGCGGCCGTTCTCGGCCTTGTCCTTGGCCATCTTGATGTAGTCCTTGCGGCGCTCCTCGGTGAGGGCGGGCAGGATGCAGCGGATCTGGTTGCCGTCGTTGCTCGGGTTGACGCCGAGGTCGGAGTCGCGCAGCGTCTTCTCGATCTCGGAGATGGCCGACTTGTCGAACGGGATGATGAGGATCGTGCGCGCCTCGGGCGTCTGGAACGACGCGAGCTGCTGCAGCGGCGTCGGCGCACCGTAGTAGTCGACCGTCAGGCGGTTGAACATCGCCGCGTTCGCACGGCCGGTGCGGATCGAGGCGAAGTCCTCCTTCGTGGCCTCGATCGCCTTGTCCATCTTCTCCTCGGCCTCGAGGAGGATCTCGTCAATATCCATGGTTTCGCTCTCGTTTCTCGGACGTTCTCGGGAACAGCCACGTTCGGCCCCGCGTCAGGACGCGGAGACCACCGTGCCGATCTTCTCACCCTGCAGGGCGCGGGTGATGTTGCCTTCACCCTCCATGCCGAACACGACCATCGGCAGCTTGTTGTCCATGCACAGGCTGAACGCTGCGGCGTCGACGATCTTGAGCCCGCGCGCCAACGCGTCGGCGTGCGTGACGACATCCAGCTTCACCGCGTCGGGGTTCTTGCGCGGGTCATCGGAGTAGACGCCGTCGACACCGTTCTTCGCGACGAGCACGGCGTCGCACTTCGTCTCGAGCGCACGCTGCGCGGAGACGGTGTCGGTCGAGAAGTACGGCATGCCCGCGCCGGCACCGAAGATGACGACGCGGCCCTTCTCCATGTGACGGATCGCACGGCGCGGGATGTACGGCTCGGCGACCTGCGTCATCTCGATGGCCGACTGCACGCGCGTGTCGATGCCCTCCTTCTCGAGGAAGTCCTGCAGCGCCAGGCAGTTCATGACGGTACCGAGCATGCCGATGTAGTCGGCACGCGCACGATCCATGCCCTTCTGCTGCAGCTCGGCACCGCGGAAGAAGTTGCCGCCACCGACGACGACCGCGACCTGGATGCCGCTGCGCACGGCCGGCGCGATCTGGCGAGCGATGCCCCGCACGACGTCGGGGTCGACGCCGACGCTGCCGCCGCCGAAGACCTCACCGGAGAGCTTGAGCAGCACTCGGTCGTACCTGGGGATCGCCGGGGAGGCGTTCACCCTCTCGCTCGCGTCGGTGTCGCTCACTTCGCCTCCTGGCGCTTCGTCGGGCATGAGTCGGCCAATCTTTTCACACTGCTGAGGGCAGCCGAAAAACTTCAGTCTGCGAGCGGAGCGTACGTCGCGCCCAGTGCTGTGTCTTGCCCGGGGGTGAGGGTGACGGCGTCGTCCTTGATCGTGGCCGCCTCGACGCAGACGAACCGCGGCCACGCGTCGTCGGGCACGTCCGCGAGCGAGGCGGTCTTCTGCTGGGCGGGGTTCCACACGACCGCATCCGGCAGATTCTCGCGCTCGATGCGGTAGATCGGCGTCCGCCCCTCCGTCCGCCCCTGGACGACGGTGATGGGCTGTTTCGGCGCCGTGACGACGACGTCGACCTCGCCGTCGAACGTCAGGTCACCCTCGACGCGTGAGCGCTCCCCGCTGGCCTGATCGAGCATCGACGCACCCGTCAGCCCTTCGACACGCACCGTGCGCACGTCGTCGACCGCGAGATACGTGTGCAGCGCTGCCTCGAACGTCAGCGGGTCTGAGCCCTCGTTGCGCACGACGAGGCGCAGCCCGAGAGCATCGCCGAACGTGATCTCGAGGGTTGCGAACAGCCCCAGCGGCCAGTGCTCGGCGCCGTCGAGCTGCGCGACCGCCTCGGGAGTGACCACGAGCGAGACGATGACCGCCTCGCCCTCCTCGCGCACCGAGTGCAGCCTCCACCGCGCCCGACGCGCCAGGCCGTGCGACGGCGACAGCCCGCCGTCACGGCCCGCACCGAACCACGGGAGACACACCGGGACGCCGCCGCGGATCGCCGTCGACGGACCCGCCTGTGCCAACGGACTCAGCCACAACAGCTCACGCCCACCACGCGGCACGAAACTCGTCACCTGACCGCCGTGCAACTGCACGACACCCGACGACCGCGGCCCTAATACCTCCAGCGCCGGCAGGCCCGAGACCCCCTCGACGCGACGCACGCACTCCGGCAGATCCACCATGAAGCCACTCATGGACACACGCTAGTCCCTCCAGCGACGTGACGAGCCCCCACCTCACGCCGCGAGGCCCGGACGCGCTGCGCGCGATCCGGGCCTCGTCTGGCGCCATGCGGTGAGTTGAACGAGCGGTGCCAGACGCCATTCTTTCTGGCGTCTGACTTCGCGCTCACCTACGGCCGAGGCCCGGACGCGCTGCGCGCGTCTGGGCCTCAACCTCCGGTTCCCGCTCGGTCACACACCGACCTTGAACCGCGCAAAGCCCGAAACCTCCGCGCCTGCCTCATCAGCGACCTTCTTGACCGTCTTCTTCGCGTCCTTCGCGAACGGCTGCTCCAGCAGCACGTTCTCCTTGAAGTACCCGTTGACACGGCCCTCGATGATCTTCGGCAGAGCAGCCTCCGGCTTGCCCTCCTCCTTGGCCGTGGCCTCAGCGACACGACGCTCGTTCTCCACGACCTCGGCGTCGATCTCGTCGCGCGTCAGCACCGACGGGGAGAACGCGGCGATGTGCATCGCGATGTCACGAGCCGTCGCCTCGTCGCCACCCTTGAGTGCCACGAGAACACCGATCTGCGCCGGCAGGTCAGGGCTCGTCTTGTGCAGGTACGCCGTCACGTTCTCGCCCTCGAGACGCGCCACACGACGCACCTCGATCTTCTCGCCGATCGTCGCGTTGGCCTCGTCGAGAACCTCCGCGACCGTCTTGCCGCCCATGTTGCTCTTCAGCAGCGCATCGGCGTCAGCGGCCTCGACCGCGACAGCCTGGTCGAGAACCTGCTCGGCGAGGGCGATGAACTTGTCGCCCTTCGCGACGAAGTCGGTCTCGCAGTTGACCTCGACCAGCGTGCCGACTCCGTTCTCGACCTTCGCGGCGACGAGGCCGTTCGAAGCGGAACGACCCTCGCGCTTCGTCACGCCCTTGAGGCCCTTGACGCGCAGGATCTCGGTGGCCTTGGCCTTGTCGCCGTCAGCCTCGTCGAGTGCCTTCTTGACGTCCATCATGCCGGCGCCGGTAGCTTCGCGCAGCGCCTTGATGTCAGCGGCGGTGTAGTTCGCCATGAGTGTTTCGCTCCTCTGAGTCGAAAGAATGCAGGGGGTTTACGCTCCCCCGGCGCCGACACTGCCACGAGCAGTGCCGGCGCCGGGGGAAGACGTCATGAACGTCGAGCCAGTTTCTCAGGCCTGGGAGTCGGCGACCTCGGTCGCCGTCTTCTCGTCGACCTCGGCCACGGCAGCGGCCTCGTCAGCGTTCGTCGAGTCAGCGGCAGCCGTCTCGTCAGCAGCCTTCTTGATCGACGACGGACCCGTCTCGGTGTCCGTGTCAGCGGCGGCCTTCGCGCCGGCGTCGGAGGCGAGCAGCTCGCGCTCCCACTCGGCCATCGGCTCGGCGGCCGACTCGCCCGACTTGCCGGACGATCGGGCGACGAGGCCCTCGGCGACGGCGTCGGCGATCACGCGGGTGAGGATGCCGACCGAACGGATGGCGTCGTCGTTGCCCGGGATCTTGTAGTCGACCTCGTCGGGGTCGCAGTTCGTGTCGAGGATCGCGATGACCGGCAGGCCCAGCTTGCGCGCCTCGTCGACGGCGAGGTGCTCCTTCTTCGTGTCGACGATCCAGACGGCCGACGGGATCTTCGACATCTCACGGATGCCGCCGAGGACGAGCTCGAGCTTGGCCTTCTCACGCGACAGGAGCAGCAGCTCCTTCTTCGTGTAGCCGGAGCCGGCGACGTCGTCGAAGTCGAGAGCCTCGAGCTCCTTCAGGCGCGCGAGGCGCTTGCTGATCGTCTGGAAGTTCGTGAGCATGCCACCGAGCCAACGGTGGTTGATGTACGGCATGCCGACGCGGGTGGCCTGCTCGGCGATCGACTCCTGAGCCTGCTTCTTCGTGCCGACGAACAGGATCGTGCCGCCGTGGGCGACCGTCTGCTTGACGAACTCGTAGGCGTCGTTGATGTAGGTCAGCGACTGCTGGAGGTCGATGATGTAGATGCCGTTGCGCTCCGTCATGATGAAGCGCTTCATCTTCGGGTTCCAACGACGGGTCTGGTGTCCGAAGTGGACGCCGCTCTCGAGGAGCTGGCGCATGGTGACGACGGCCATGCCGAAGTCCCCTTTCATGTCGAGGTTTCAGTTCGTGCAGCCGGATTGCTGCCCTGGCGGCCCGACCATCACCCACCGTCGGCCATTCCCCTCACAGAGGTTCACGATCGACGGACCGAAGGGCGAGGGCCCGCGACGTACGCCCTGCGAGAGCAGGATGTGCGAGGCGTGAGGCCACGCGAATTCGTCTCGCGGCCCGCCCACACATCACCTCTGCTCGACCCGGCTCTCGAGACGGAACTCGAAGCCGGAGGTGCGATCAGGTGGGCGACGCGCATCAGGGCACACAAGACGTGCCTCCAGCCTACCGGCTCGAGGGGGCAACCCGAAATCGCCGCCAGGGGTCCTAGATTGGAGCGATGAGCGACTCGACGACGCCAGCACCGCAGACCTCGCCCGCGCCCCGTGCGGGCCGACGCAGCGCCATCCGCCCCGCCGGCGGGCAGACGATCTTCTCGCGCATGACGGCGCTCGCGGCCGAGACCGGCGCGCTCAACCTCGGCCAGGGCTTCCCCGACGCCGACGGCCCCGAGGCCGTGCTCGCAGCGGCCCGCCAGGCCATCGCCGACGGCGCGAACCAGTACCCGCCGGCGCGTGGTGAGCGGACGCTGCTCGAGGCGATCGCCGCGCACCAGCACCACTGGTACGGGCTGGAGGTCTCCCCCGACACCGACGTCCTCGTCACCGTCGGAGCGACGGAGGCGCTGGCGAGCGCGATCCTCGCGTTCGTCGAACTGGGCGACGAGGTCGTCGTGTTCGAACCCACCTACGACTCCTACGCCGCTGACATCGCGCGTGCCGGCGGCGTGCGGCGCACGGTGCCGCTACGTTTCCCCGACTTCGCGCTCGACGAGGACGCCCTCGCCGCGGCGTTCAGCGAGCGCACCGCGCTCGTCCTGCTCAACACGCCGCACAATCCGACCGGCAAGGTCTTCACCGCGGCGGAGTGCGCGACGATCGCCGAGCACGCCGCGCGCCACGACGCCGTCGTCATCAGCGACGAGGTGTACGAACACCTCGCGTTCGCGCCGCACGAGCACATGCCCTTCGCGAGCACCCCCGGCATGCCCGAGCGCACGCTGACGATCAGTTCGGGTGGCAAGACGTTCAGCACGACGGGGTGGAAGATCGGGTGGGTCAGTGGCCCTGCCGACCTCGTCGCCGCGGTGGCGAGCGTCAAGCAGTTCTTGACCTTTGCGAGCGGCACGCCGCTGCAGCACGGCATCGCGGCCGGGCTGTGCCTGCCCGACGCGTTCTTCGCCGAACAGCGCGCCGAGATGGCGGCCCGCAGTGCTCTGCTCGTCGACGGACTGACGCGCGCCGGGTTCGACGCCGTTGCGCCACAGGGCGGCTATTTCGTCCTCGCCGACGCGGCGCCCCTCGGCGTCGACGACGCAGCCGAGTTCGCGCTGCGCCTGCCGACGGAGGCGGGGGTCGTCGCGATTCCGGCGTCGGCGTTCTGCGACGATCCGGACGCCTCCGGCATGACGAGTGTGCTGCGCTTCGCGTTCTGCAAGCAGCGCTCCGTCATCGACGCTGCGATCGAGCGGCTTGTGGATACGTACGGCCGCAGCGCGCGAACGACGTGATCTGCAGGCCCGTCCACAGGGTCTCGGGCTGACGCCGCGGCCCCACGGCGTGTGCGCTGCAGACTGCCGACATGGCCATCCTGCGCATCGTCTCGTCCCTGCTCGCCGTGGGTTCCGCCGGCCTCGTGGGGTTCGCCGTGGTGAGCCCGTCGGTGGTGGGATCGTCGGTGGTGGGCCCCTCTGTGGTGGGCGGGGCTGAGAAACCGAGGGCCTCGATGCCCGTCCGGCCGCGGCTCACCCGGCCGAGGGTCGAACGCCCGGGCGTTGCGCCGCTGCCGCCACGACGTTCGGCACCACCGCAACCGTCGCTGGAGCCCATGGCGGTCGTCGGCACGCACCGCGGAGAGCCCATCACGCAGGCCCTCACTCAGGCGAGCGTCGACACGAGCCGGAAAGCAACCACCGCGCAAGCGCTCGCCCGACCCAGCGTCGGCGCGCTGGACGATGCGCCCAGTGCCGGGTTCGCCTGGCCGGTCACGCCGCACGAGGTCGTGCGTCGCTTCGACCCGCCGGAGGTCGTGTGGGGCGCCGGTCACCGCGGCGTCGACCTGCGCTCGTCACCGGGAGCACCCGTCGTCGCGCCCTCTGACGGGGTCGTCACCTTCAGCGGCAGTGTCGCCGGGCGCGGCGTGCTGACGATCCGTCACCCCCAGGGGTTCGACACGACCTACGAACCTGTCAGTCACCAGGTGTCCAAGGGGGCGAGCGTGCATCGCGGGGAGCACGTGGCCGATCTCGAACCCGGGCACTGCGAGCCGGCATGCCTGCACTGGGGTTACAAGGTGGGGCCGAAGAGCTACCGCGACCCGCTGACGCTCATCGCGCACCGACGCCCCGTACTTCTTCCGCCCCTGTGAGCATCTGGCCTCGTCGGCGGCGCCGACACGTCAGGGGGCTTGGGTTGGCCCCCGCGGCACCAGAGACGCGGTTTCTCGACACGCGCGCCTCACGCGCGTGGGTGGGCCTGTTCGAACCCGGCCCGGAGGCGTTCGGCGGAGACGTGGGTATAGATCTGCGTCGTCGCGAGCGAGGCATGGCCGAGGTATTCCTGGACGGTGCGCAGGTCGGCGCCGCCCTCGACGAGGTGCGTGGCGGCACTGTGTCGCAGAGCGTGCGGCGACAGCGTCGGCGCGCCGTCGACGGACGCTGTCGCGCGGTTGACGAGTTCCCGGACGATGCGTTGGTCGATCCGACGCCCCCGCACCCCGACGAACAGGGCTCGCTCCCCATCGGCCGCGAGCGCCCCACGGCACCTCAGCCACCGTTCCAGTGCCTCCCGCGCAGGCAGACCGTACGGCACCATCCGTTCCTTGCGGCCCTTGCCCATGACACGCACGAGCTGGTTCGCCTCGTCGAGCGCACTCACGTCGAGGGAGGCCAGCTCGCCCACGCGCATGCCGGAGGCGTAGAGCAGTTCGAGGACGGCGGCGTCCCGAGCCCTGACGGCGCGCTCTTCGGGACCGGCCGCAGGTGTCGGTGCTGACTGATGGGGCGAGACGGTCTCCGTCGGCGCTGCCCCTGCCTCACCCGCTTCGGAGCCGACGTCGACGGCCGCCTCAACCGACTGGCGTGTGGCGGAGCCGGCATCAGCGGCTGTTTCACCGCAGCCGCGTGCGGCGGGGACGGCCGCGGCCGCTGCCTCGTCCGCCGCATCGAGGATCGCGGCGGCCTGATCGACTCGCAACACCTCGGGCAGTGACGTCATGCGGCGCGGCGCGCTGAGTCGCACCGACGGGTCGGTCGCGATGACGCCCCTGCGGCGCGCCCAACGACAGAACGTCTTGACCGTCGACACCCGTCGAGCCAGGGTGCTGCGCGAGTTGCCCGCCTCGCTCTGCGCGGCCAGCCAGCTGCGCAGGTCGTTGAGGGTGAGGTCGGACCACGAGGCGACGTCGGCCCCCGTCAGGTGGAGGCGCAGGGACGCCAGGTCGACGGAGTAGGCACGCACCGTGTTGGTCGAACGGTCGCGTTCGGCGCTCAGGTGATCGAGGAACTGCTCGATCACCCGTTCACTCGGCCCACGTGGCTGGCTCGGTCCACTCACCCGACGAGAGTACGTCCCGCCGCGTCACACCGCTCGCAGCACACGTCGCAGGAAGCGCGCCTCGCCCCTGGTCCCGCGCCGGGGGCGTTCCCACGAACGACCGCGAAAGTGGCGTTCGCGATCCCCTGGTGCTGTGTGGGTGGGCGATCCGTTCACGCCTTGCGCCACCCTCCGTCCTCACGCGCTGCCAGACCGGCTGCGAGCAGCTCCCCGAGGGCTGAGACGACCTCGCGCTCCGGGCGTCCCGCGGTGCGCGCCACCCGTTCCAGGGAGGTCGGCTCACGCAGCGGCAGCGCGTCCCAGACCAGGCGCGCCCGCGGGCCGACGGCGTCCTCGGGCCGCGCGAGCACGGGCAGCGTGTCACGTGTCGTGGCGCGCGGGCCGTAGGAGCCGACGAGTTCCATGACGTCCTCCGCCCCGGTGACGAGCACGGCGACTCCGTCACGCACGAGCTCGTGGCAGCCGGCGCTCGCCGCTGACGTGACCGGGCCGGGCACCGCGCCGACGACGCGGTTGAGTTCCTCCGCTCGCCGGGCCGTGCTGAGCGATCCGGAACGCAGCCCCGCTTCGACGACGACCGTCCCGGGAGCTAGCGCGGCGATGAGCCGGTTGCGATGAAGGAAACGCTGGCGCATCGGCGCGAATCCCAGGGGCATCTCGCTGACGATGACGCCGCGCTCCCTGACGCGCGCGAACAGTTCTTCGTGCGCCGTGGGATACACGCGATCCACGCCTCCCGCGACGACGCAGACGGTGTCGGCGTCTCCGGCGAGCGCCCCGCGGTGCGCCGCGGCGTCGATGCCGAAGGCTCCCCCGGACACGACGCTCACCCCGTGCGCGCCGACGCCCAGCGCGATCTGCGCCGCGATCCGCTGCCCGTAGTGCGTCGCGGCGCGCGCCCCGACGAGCGCGACGGAACGTTCTGCGGCGCAGGCGAGATCCCCCTCCCCGATGACGAAGAGTGCGTGCGGCGTCTCGGGTAGCTCGTCGAGCCCGGTGGGCCACTCCTCGTCGCCGGGTACGAGCACCCGCGCTCCCACAACGTCGAGGCGCCGGCGTTGCTCGTCGAGGTCGAGGGCGCGTAGCCGCGTCGTGAAGTTCTCCCATTTGTCAGGGGATTCCTCGACGGCGGAGAGCGCCTCCTCGTGCCCGAGGGCGTCGACGAGGGCGTGAGCCTTGGGATCGCGCGGTTCCGCGATGTGGGCCCACACGAGGCGCGCCGCCCGCTCGCCCGCACTCATGGCCGGGGCCGGCGCATCGTCGCGCGCCCCCGCTCGATCCGCTCGCGCAGCCGCGTGGGCAGGGCCGGGATCGAGGCAGGCCCCCGGGGTTGTCGACTCGGTGATGGAGAACAACGCCCCGCCCAGGGGCGCGGCGCGCCGGGTTTGGGGATCGAGCATCGAGGCATCGAGCGTCGCAGCGCCGAACGCCGAGATGCCGTCGTCGGGAACAGGGTCGAGATCGGTCATGACTCGGGGTGTCCTTCTCTGAGGGTGAGGGCCGTGAAGACGTCCTCACGGGTGGGGCGGTTCGCTCCACGCAGGTCGCACAGCGTCCACGCGAGCCGCAGGATGCGGTCGTAGCCACGCAACGTCAGGGAACCGGTGTCGAGCGCCTGGTCGAGCACCGCGATGTCGCCCGCCTCGAGCGCCCAGGGTGACGAACGCAGCACGGCGCCCGGAACCTGAGCGTTGAGGCGGTGCCCGCGCGGCGCCCATCGGGCGGCGGATCGCTCGCGCACCTCGAGGACCCGGTCGGCGACGCTCGCGCTCGCTTCCCCCGGCCCGGCCGCGAGGTCGCTGCGGGTGACCGCGTTGACCTGGAGGTGGACGTCGATGCGATCGAGCAGCGGGCCGGACAGTCGTTTGAGGTAGGTGCGGCGCGCCTTCGACGTGCACGTGCAGGCCGCGCCGCGGCCGATGTAGTGCCCGCAGGGGCACGGGTTGCTCGCAAGGACGAGCTGGAAGCGGCACGGATAGCGCACGACCTGCTCCGACCGCGCGATCGTCACGCTGCCGCGTTCGAGTGGCTGGCGCAGGCTGTCGAGCACCTCGCGACGAAACTCGGGGGCCTCGTCGAGGAAGAGGACGCCGGCGTGTGCCTGCGTCACCGCCCCGGGCCGTGGGCGCCCTGGCCCACCGCCGATGAGGGCGGGCATCGTCGTGCCGTGGTGCGGCGCGACGAACGGAGGTTTCGCGACGAGCGGCCCGCCGCGGAAGACGCCCATGACGGACTGAATGCTCGTCACGGCCATCGCCTCCTCCCGCGTCAGGGGCGGCAGGATGCCCGGCAGCCGGCTCGCGAGCAGCGTCTTGCCAGCACCGGGCGGTCCGATGAGCGAGACGTTGTGCCCGCCGGCCGCCGCCACCTCGAGGGCGGTTCGCGCCTCGTACTGGCCGACGACGTCGCGCATGTCGTCGCTGGGCGGGGCCTCGACGTCGTCGTCGGCGGGCTCCGGCCAGGGCAGGTCGAGAGTGCGTCCTTCGGCCCTGACTCGGTGGAACGCCACGACGTCCGACAGCGAGCGCACCGGGTGGATTCTCAGCCCCCACACGAGAGCGGCCTCGGCCGCGTTCGCCGTCGGCACGATCACCTCCCGCTGCCCGGCCTCCAACGCCGCGAGGCAGGCCGGGAGCACACCGTGGACGGGCCGCACCGTGCCGTCCATCCCCAACTCACCGATGTGCATGACGCCGGCCGCCTCGGCAGGACCCACCTGCCGGGTCGCGGCGAGCACGGCCACACCGATCGCGAGGTCGAGCCCGGCACCGGCCTTGGGCAGCGACGCGGGCGCGAGGTTGATCGTCAGGCGCGTGTCCGGAAAGGCGAGCTCCGACTGGATCATCGCCGAGCGCAAACGGTTCGGCGACTGCGAGATCGCCGTGTCCGGCATCCCGGAGATGATGACGCGGGGCAACCCCTGCCCGACACTCACCTCGACGTCGACGACGGTGCCCTCGATGCCGGAGACGACGACGCCCTTCGTCATCCCGAAGCTCACAGGATCACCCGCCGACGATGGTCGACGCGGACGCCGGTGGCCAGCACGTCGACGCCGATGACGTCGATGCGCACCGCGGCGGCGGACACCTCGCGCTCGCGGAGCCACAGGCAGGCCAGGCGGCGCAGACGCAGGTGCTTCTCGTGCGTCACCGCCTCGACCGCGGGCCCGAAGCGTTGCGAGCGTCGCGTCTTCACCTCGACGACGACGATCTCGCGCCCGTCACGCGCGACGACGTCGATCTCACCCTCGCTGCATCGCCAGTTCGTCTCGAGGATCTCGTAGCCGAGCGAGGCGAGGTAGGCACAGGCATGACGCTCGCCCTGCGCACCGAGCGTGCGCCGCGGGTCCGGCGGTGATGCGGCGCCCGTCGAGGGGGTCGAACGGGCCGCGGCCGGGGCCTCGCGCGTGGGTCGCGCCCGCCCGGCAGGTCGGGCGAGTTCGTGCTCAGTCGTGGTGCTCCCGGCGCGTGGCCGCGTCGAATTGTCGGTCATGGTGACCACCTCCGCACCCCAGCGAAGCGGGTGCGGGCACCTCAGCGCTCGTCACCGGAGGCCACCCTGTGGAACAGGGGTGCAGCACGGTCCGATCAGCCCCTGCAGCCGTCACCGTCCCCAGGAGCGAGACGCGCCAGGCCGCCGACCCGCCCGTCGACACCGGCGCCACGCGAGCGGCGGCGCACAGCGCGAGCGCCATAGGGTCCAGGCCGGGCGGTTCAGTTCGTGAAGCCCGGCCCGTCGGGGATCTCGAGGTCGTTCTTGGCGAGTTCTTCGACGTTGACGTCCTTGAACGTCACGACGCGCACGTTCTTGACGAACCGCGCAGGGCGGTAGATGTCCCACACCCACGCGTCCTGCATCGTCACGTCGAAGAACACGTCGGCGCCCTCACCGCGCACCGTCATGTCGACGGCGTTGCAGAGGTAGAAACGTCGCTCGGTCTCCACGACGTAGCGGAACAGGCCGACGACGTCGCGATATTCGCGGTACAGCGCCAGTTCCTGCTCGTTCTCGTACTGTTCGAGATCCTCAGCACTCATCGGGATCTCACTCCTCGTCGCTCGTCGGGGCGGGCACCGCGCCCGTGTCGCGGAAAGTCTTCCACGAGCGTCGATGCAGGTCGCATGCGCCGTGCGCGGCGATGGCCGCGAGGTGGTCGGGCGCGGAGTATCCCTTGTTGATCCCCCAGCCGTACACCGGGTGGTCGCGGGCCGCGTCGACCATCATGGCATCACGCTCCACCTTGGCGAGCAAACTGGCTCCGGCCACCGACGAGCACCGCATGTCGGCCTTGATCTGGGTGACGACGTGCCACGTCGGGGCGCTCTCCGGCTCGAGCAGGCCCAGCAGTCCGACCGTCTCGGGCTCGCTCAGCCAGTCGTGCTTGCCGTCGAGGATGACGACGTCCGGGCGCACGCTCAGCTGCGCGAGGGCGCGGGTGCCGGCCAGGCGCAGCGCGCGCGTCATGCCGAGCGCGTCGATCTCGGTGGGCGAGGCGTGGCCGACGGCGCCGTCGAGCGCCCAGCGCCGCACGCGGCGCGCGAGATCGGGGCGCTTCGGCTCGGGCACGAGCTTGGAGTCCTTGACACCCTGCGGCACCGTCGACGTCGCCGCATCGACGACGCTGACGCCCACGCTGACGGGGCCCGCGAGCGCACCGCGTCCTACCTCGTCCATGCCTGCGACAAGTGTGTACCCCGTGCGCAGCAGCTGACGTTCGAGGCGCAGGGTCGGGGTCGAACTCGTCATGCGTGCGTTCCCGTCATCGATCGTGCCGTCTCATCGTGCGCTCCAGTACGTGCCGGCGACGGTGCCGATCACGGATTCGAGTGGGACGAACCCTCCACCCGGGTCACCGAGGTGTCCGCGGGAGTCATCCGAGAAGTCGCGGTTGTCACCGAGGACGAACAGGTGATCGGCTGGGACCCGCACCGAGAACGGCTCCGCCGAGGCGCGTCGCTGCCCCTGGGGCAGATACGGCTCGTCGACGACGCGCCCGTCGACGCGCAGCCTACCGTCGTGGCCGACGCTCACCGTGTCTCCGCCGACCCCGATGACGCGCTTGAGGTAGTCCTGGTCGTTCGGGCGGAACCCCAGCCACCCCGCGGCGGTGTCGAGTGCGCCGAGCACCCCGTCGCGCGGTGTCTGCTCGTAGAACACGTCGGCACCGGAGAAGACGATGACGTCACCCCGCCGTGGATGATCGTGCAGCTTGTCCACCACGATGCGATCCCCCACCTGATACGACGGCTGCATCGAACGCGACGGCACGGTGAACGTCTCCGCGACGAACGCGTGGACGAGCAGCAGCGCGACGAGGACGCCCGACAACACCCACCCGAGCACGCGCCGCAGCGAACGAGGACGCAGCGAACGCGTGCGTCGGGATGCGCCGAAGGCGCGGCCCCGCGTGGGGGTCGCGCCTTCGGGGTGATGCTCGTCGTCCATGGACGTCATGAGCCGTCTGGGAGCTGTGCGCGTTCTCAGGCCTTCTTGGCGGGAACCGCGTCGCGCTTCTCCTTGATCTTGGCTGCCTTGCCGCGCAGGTCGCGCAGGTAGTACAGCTTGGCGCGGCGCACGTCACCGCGCGTCACGACCTCGATCTTCTCGATCACGGGCGTGTGGACGGGGAACGTGCGCTCCACACCGACGCCGAAGGACACCTTGCGGACGGTGAAGGTCTCGCCGACGCCGCCGCCGTGGCGACGGATGACGACGCCCTTGAACACCTGGACACGCGAACGCGTGCCTTCGATGACCTTGACGTGGACGTTGAGCGTGTCGCCGGCGCGGAATTCCGGGACGTCGGAGCGCAGGCTCGCCGCTTCGATCGCGTCGAACTTGTTCATGTCGATCTCTCGTATCTGTGGCACGCGCAGGTTGCCACGGTCAGTTCCGGCCATGGTGGCCGGAAAGCTGTTCGGAACGTGCGGCATGTCGAGTCTCATGACCCGCGTGATCGGCGAGGTGATGCCCGGGATGATCTACATCGAAACCCCGGGGGTACCTGCCGCACGAGTCACTCCCCCTGCGGCGGGGACTCATGGCGACATGACGCAAGGGTTCATCCTGCCAGGATCGGCTGCCATGAGGAAATCCGCAGCCCCGGCGCCCCGGCGAAAGATGCCCCCCTGCCCGCCGGGCAGGCAGGGACGTGGGTACATGGAGAGGCGCGGTACGACGCTCAGCGCCCCCGGCGACGCTTGGTGAACACGACCGTCGTGCCGTTCGGCTGCACGACACCGCGGAACCCGGCCTTCTTGTAGAGCTTGAGGTTGTGCTCGCTGCCCGTTCCGGTGAAGAGCTCGAACCGCGTCGCGTCGCTCGGGGCGACCTCCTGGATGAACTCCAGCAACGCGCGCCCCAGGCCGCGTCCGTGCAGGTCGGGCACCACCATGAGCCGGCCGATGTGCCAGGTGTCGTCGACGAGCTTGCCCCGCACCGAACCGATGAACCGGCCGTCATGACGCAGGACGTACGTGTCCCACTCATGGAGCGACGCCGTGAGCGATTCGACCGTCTCGTGCTGTGCGGGGATCGTCAGCGTGTCGTTGAGGATGCCCTCACGCAGCCAGCACGCGTGCGTGCACGTCAGCAGATCGCCGACGTCGGCGGGCGTCGCCTTCGCGATCAGGGCACCGCCCCAGCGATCGTCGACGCCACCGGGCGTCAGGGCCGAGGAGGCGTGCAGCAGGTCGGGACGACGCGCGGCCGTCCGCTCGAGGCGCTGCTGGTGTCGCCACGCGGCGACCTTGCCGTGATCGCCGGAGAGCAGCACCGGCGGCACCTCACGTCCCTGCCAGGTCGCGGGTTTCGTGTAGACGGGGTACTCGAGCAGACCGTCCTCGTGCGACTCCTCGACGAGCGACTCTGCGTTGCCCATGAACCCCGGCAGCAGCCGGGCCGCGGCCTCGATCATCGCGAGGACGGCGACCTCTCCCCCGTTGAGCACGTAGTCACCGAGGGAGATGACGCGCACCGGCATGACGTCGGCCGCAGCCTCGTAGACGCGTTCGTCGATACCCTCGTATCGGCCGCACGCGAAGATCAGCCAGTCCTCGTCTGCGAGTTCGCGCGCGAGCCGCTGCGTCAACACCTCACCACCGGGGCCGGGGACGATGAGCGTCGGCGTGCCGTCGCCCAGGGTGCGCACATGCTCGAGCGCTTCCCACCACGGCTGCGGCTTCATCACCATGCCGGCCCCACCGCCGTAGGGCGTGTCGTCGACGGTGCGGTGACGGTCGTGCGCGAAGTCGCGCAGGTCGTGCACGGCCACGTCGAGCAGGCCCTTGCGCTGCGCCTGACCGGGCAGGCTGAGCTTCAGCGGTTCGAGGTATTCAGGGAAGATCGAGATGATGTCGCAGCGCACGAGTTCAGTTCGCCTCCGCCGGATCGGTGGCCTCGAGCGCGGCGCTGTCGTCGGGGGCGTCGGGCGCATCGGGACGTGCGAGATCGAGCAGCCCCGGCGGGGGCGTGACGACGACGACGCGCGCGTCCTCGTCGATCTCGGGCACGATCTCCTCGACGAACGGCACGAGGATGTCGTAGCCCTCGACACCGTCGACGACGAGCAGATCCTGCACCTCGCGTGATTCGAGCGCCTTGACGACGCCGACCTTCTCACCGGCGACGACGACGTCGAACCCGAGCAGGTCCTCCTCGTACCAGGCGTCGTCCTCGTCGAGGTCGTCGGCCTCGGCGAGCAGCTTGATGCCGCGCAACCCTTCGGCGGCCGTGCGATCGGGCGCCTCGTCGAAGGCGAGCAGGTGGAGGCCGTTGTGAACGCGCGCCGAGCGCAGGGTCAGCGGGCCGCGTGAGGCCGGTTCCGTCTCGAACGTTTCGCCGGGCACGAACCGCTGCTCCGGCGAATCCGTGTGCAGCTGCACGGTCACCTCGCCCTTCAACCCGTGAGCCTTGCCGATCCGTGCCACGACGACGTCATCCATGCCGCCTATTGTCGCATCGCACCAGCACAGCCCTGGCGCCCGTGTCGCGGGCGCACCCCGCAGGTCCGCCACCGGCCCGACGCGCCCAAGCCCTTCGCGGCGCGACCACACCCCGGCCGCTCGCCCGGCCGACGCATCCGGCAATACGAAACCGCCCCCACCGTGACGGCGGAGGCGGTTTCGTCGGTGCGACAGCTCAGCGGGCGCGGTCGGTGTCGACGATGTCGACACGAACCGGGCGACCGCCGGCCAGCGCGGAGACCACGGTGCGAAGGGCGGAGGCGGTGCGACCGGAGCGGCCGATGACGCGCCCCAGGTCGTCGGGGTGCACGCGAACCTCGAGGAGTTCGCCGCGGCGCCCGTCCTTGTGACGCACGACGACGTCGCCGTCGTGGTCGACGATGCCCTTGACGAGGTGCTCCAGTGCTTCTTCGAGCACGAGGATCAGGCCTCTTCGGTCTTCTCGGCCTCGGCAGCCGGAGCGTCAGCGGCGGGGGCCTCG
>NZ_DCNR01000040.1:49594-50141 GCF_002322065.1 Dermacoccus sp. UBA1591
GGCGGGCGCCTCGGCCTTGGGGGCGTCAGCCTTCTTCTTGGCCGTGGTGGCGCCGTCCTTCGAGGAGTCCGTCGCGTTCTGCGCAGCCTTGAGAGCGGCCTCGTAGAGGGCCTTCTTGTCGGCCTTCGGCTCGGCCTTCTTCAGCGTGCCCTCGGCACCCGGCTCGCCCTTGAACTTCTGCCAGTCACCCGTGATCTTGAGCAGCGCGGCGACCTGCTCGGTCGGCTGCGCGCCGACGGAGAGCCAGTACTGCGCACGCTCGGAGTCGATCTCGATGAGGCTCGGCTCCTCCTTGGGGTGGTACTTGCCGATCTCCTCGATCGCGCGACCGTCACGCTTCGTCCGGCTGTCCATGACGACGACGCGGTACTGGGGCTGACGGATCTTGCCGAGGCGCTTGAGGCGAATCTTGACTGCCATGGTGGCGGTCTCACTTTCTGTTCGTGTGAACCACGGCAAGACCGAAGGGGGTGTGACGGCGAGCGTTGTACGGACGCACACCGAACCTCGCGGGGAACCGTGACTCGGGGTAGGCGCGCATCTGCGG
>NZ_DCNR01000040.1:50449-57278 GCF_002322065.1 Dermacoccus sp. UBA1591
CGGGCGACATCAGGAAGGGACGTCAGCTCTCGCGCGCGTGGCGTTCGAGGAACTGGTACACCTCGGTGTCGTCGACGCCCGGAAACGTGCCGGGCGGCATCGCGGCGAGCAGGTGCGAATGCACGCGAGCACTCGGCCAGGCGTGCCCGCCCCAGCGCGCCGTCAGCTCCCCCGGCGGCTGTGTGCAGCACGACGGGTCGGGGCATCGCGACTGCGAGCGCGACGTCGTCTCGCGCCCGCGGAACCACTTGACGTGCTGGTACGGAGTGCCGACGTTGACGCTGAACAAGCCCGACGAGGTGCGATCGACGGACGCCGAGCACCAGTACGTGCCCGAGCGCGTGTCCGTGTATTGCTGGTACGAGCGCGACAGATCGGGCTGGTCGAACACGACACGCGCCGTCCAGTGCTTGCACACCCGCTGGCCCTCGATGGCGCCTGTCGCGTCCGCCGGGAAGACGATGCCGTCGTTCTCGTACGCCTTGTAGATGACGCCGTCGGCGCTGATGCGCATGAAGTGGACGGGGATGTCGAGCACCTTCGTCGCGAGGTTCGTGAACCGGTGCGCGGCCGTCTCGTAGGAGACGCCGTACGCGTCGCGCAGGTCCTCGATAGAGATGTCCTTGGCCGCCTTGGCCTCGAGCAGCCGCGCCCCCAGCTCCTTCTCCGGCATGAGGACGGCCGCCGCGAAGTAGTTGATCTCGACGCGCTGGGAGAGGAACTCGGCGTAGTCGGCCGGCACCTCGTGGCCGAGGACGAGGTGCCCGAGCGCCTGCAGCGCGAGCGAACGCGCGTCGTGCTGGCCCGCCTCCGGCTGCGGCAGGTAGATCCGGCGATTGGCCAGATCGCTGACGGTGCGCGTCGAGTTCGGCAGATCCGAGGTGTGCACGAGCGAGAACCCGAGGTGCTCCGCCATCCGATCGACGGAGGTGCGCGAGACCGGCCCGCCCGCATGCCCGACGCCGGCGAGCAGGTCGGCGGCTGCCTGCTCGATGTCACCGAAGTAGTTGTCGGCCTCCCGCATGCGCGTGCGGAGTTCGGCGTTCGCACGCCGGGCGTGCTCGGGCGTCGCGGCGCGCTCGCTCTGCATCGACGCGAGCGCCTCGTGCATCCCGACGAGCGCCTCGAGCGCCTCCGTCGGCAATCGCGGCCCGACCCGAACCGTCGGCAGCCCGAGCGCCGAGTACTGCTCGGCGCGCTGCGCGCGTTCGAGTCGGATCTCCAGCGCGGCACGCCGTGACGGCGGCGCGGTCGCGAGCAGGTCGGCGAGGGGGACGTCGAGCACCTCGGCCAGCGACGTCAGCACCGATAGTCGCGGCTCGCGCTTGCCGTTCTCGATGAGCGAGAGCGCCGACGGGCTCATGCCGACGGCGGCCGCGACGTCTCCGAGCGTCCGCTCGGCGCCCTGACGTACGTGACGCAGGCGCCGTCCGATCGTCAGGGCGTCGGGTGCGGCGCGCTCGGGTCGGGTGGCCGTCTCGGTGGAGACGTGGGGGCGCGACAGCCGCCCCTCGCGCGGTGCGCTCGTGTCGCTCATACCGTTCACCTTCGCCCGCGCCATGCGTCACCTCGTGCTCACTCGGAGCCAAAGACCCCGAAAAACCTGTCGATGTGTCAATAATCGCAGATCTTTATCGGAAAACTCTTGTTACTTGCCAGTTCGATCGGCCAGAGTGGACACATCGAGCCCCACCGCCACCCGGCTGAGGCTTCACCGAGGAAAGGACCAGGAGCCATGACTGGCGAGAACATCCAGGCACGCGCCGCCGAGATCCAGAAGGACTGGGACACCAACGAGCGCTGGAAGAACGTCAAGCGTGACTACAGCGCTGAGGACGTCGTCCGTCTCCAGGGCAGCATCCAGGAGGAGTTCACCCTCGCCAAGCACGGCGCCGAGAACCTCTGGGAGAAGCTGCACACCGAGGACTTCGTCAACGCCCTCGGCGCGCTGACGGGCAACCAGGCCGTCCAGCAGGTCAAGGCCGGCCTCAAGGCCATCTACCTGTCCGGTTGGCAGGTCGCCGGTGACGCGAACCTCGCCGCCCAGACGTACCCGGACCAGTCGCTCTACCCGGCCAACTCGGTGCCGCAGGTCGTCCGCCGCATCAACAACGCCCTGATGCGCGCCGACCAGATCGAGTTCTCTGAGGGCATCAAGAGCGTCGATGAGTGGCTCGTGCCGATCGTCGCCGACGCCGAGGCCGGCTTCGGTGGCCCGCTCAACGCGTACGAGCTCATGAAGTCGATGATCGCCGCTGGCGCCGCCGGCGTGCACTGGGAGGACCAGCTGGCCTCCGAGAAGAAGTGCGGCCACCTCGGTGGCAAGGTGCTCATCCCGACGAAGCAGCACGTTCGTACGCTGAACGCCGCCCGCCTCGCCACCGACGTGTCGAACACGCCGACCGTCGTCATCGCCCGTACGGACGCCGAGGCCGCGACGCTCATCACGTCCGACGTCGACGAGCGCGACCAGCAGTTCCTCACCGGCGAGCGCACGAACGAGGGCTTCTACAAGGTCAAGAACGGCATCGAGCCCTGCATCGAGCGTGCGAAGGCCTACGCGCCCTACGCCGACCTCATCTGGATGGAGACGGGCACGCCCGACCTCGAGCTCGCGAAGAAGTTCGCCGAGTCCGTCAAGGCCGAGTTCCCCGACCAGATGCTGGCGTACAACTGCTCGCCGTCGTTCAACTGGAAGAAGCACCTCGACGACGACACGATCGCCAAGTTCCAGCGCGAGCTGGGCGCGATGGGCTTCAAGTTCCAGTTCATCACCCTCGCCGGCTTCCACGCTCTCAACTACTCGATGTTCGACCTGGCCCACGGCTACGCCCGCGAGCAGATGAAGGCGTACGTCGAGCTGCAGGAGCGCGAGTTCGCCTCCGAGAGCCGTGGCTACACGGCCACGCGTCACCAGCGCGAGGTCGGCACGGGCTACTTCGACCTGGTCGCCACGACGCTCAACCCCGAGTCGTCGACGACCGCGCTGAAGGAGTCGACGGAGAGCGCTCAGTTCTGAGCTGCTCCCGCCACTGAACCGGCCCCCACCCCCCGCGCGATCACCTGGCTCCGATCGCGTGGGGGTGGGGGCTCACCCCTACCCCCGTCGCGCCGCGCACCCTGATCGCCCGATCCCGCGACCATGCGTGCCGCGGCCGCCGTGTCCGCGTCGCGAGCGTCGCCCGCCCGGGCGTCGCGATCGGTCATGATGGAGTCCAAGCCCAGCCCAGCCGTCGCCCCGACGACGCCCACAGCGCACCCGAAGGAGGGCTCATGAGCTCTTCCCCCACCGTCCGCGGTCAGCTGCATCCTCGGTTCGAGGAGATCCTGACGCCCGGCGCCCTCGCCTTCCTCGGCCGGCTCGACGGAGCGTTCGCCGGGCGTCGCGCCGAACTACTCGCTCAGCGTCGCGACCTGTCACGCCGCATCAACACGGGCACCGACCTCGACTTCGACCCCGCGACGCAGTCCGTGCGTGACGACGCGTCGTGGCAGGTCGCGCCCGCCGCGCCGGGGCTGCTCGATCGCCGCGTCGAGCTCGTCTCCCCCGTCACGCGCTCGATGACGCAGCACGCGATGGAGTCGAACGCCTCGACGTGGCTCGCGGACCTCGAGGACGCGACGTCACCGACGTGGTTCAACATGATCGAGGGCCAGATCGTGCTCGCCGACGCGGTGCGCGAGTACCGCGCGCACCCGGAGCGCAAGCGTCCAACGCTCATCATGCGCCCGCGCGCCTGGCACCTGTGCGAGAAGCACCTGACGGTCGACGGCCGCCCGATCTCGGCGACGCTCGTCGACTTCGGCCTGTTCTTCTTCCACAACGCGCAGACTCTCATCGACGCCGGGTTCGGCCCGTACTTCTACCTGCCGAAGATCGAGTCGGCGGCCGAGGCGCGCCTGTGGAACGACGTCTTCGTCGAGGCTCAGGACGCCCTCGGCATCGAGCGCGGCACGATCCGTGCGAGCATCCTCATCGAGACGCTGCCCGCCGCGTTCGCGATGGAGGAGATCCTCTACGAACTGCGCGAGCATGCCGCCGGTCTCAACGCGGGCCGCTGGGACTACATCTTCAGCTACGTGCGTACCTTCGCCCACCGCGGCGACGAGTACGTCCTGCCCGACCGCGAGCGCATCACGATGACGACGCCGTTCATGCGCGAGTTCACCGAACTGCTGGTCGCGACGGCGCACAAGCGCGGCACGCACGCGATCGCCGCGCCCGCCGCGAACAACCCGACGCTGCAGGACGACGACATGCGTCACCGCGTCCTCAACGTCGTCCACACCGAGAAGGAGCGCGAGGCCGAGGAGGGTTTCGACGGTTCGTGGGTCGCCCACCCCGCGATGGTCGACACGGTGCTGTCCGCCTTCACCCACGTCCTCGGCGACAAGCTCGACCAGATCGACGTCAAGCGCCCGCAGCGCTTCGACGCGGCGGCCCTCGTCAGCCTCGAGGGCACGATGCAGACGACGAGCCTGCAGGGCGTGCGCCACAACGTCAGCGTCGCGCTGCAGTACCTCGCGGCGTGGATCGACGGCAAGGGCGCCGTCGCCATCGGCAACTTCATGGAGGATGCGGCGACCGTCGAGATCTGCCGCGCCCAGCTATGGCAGTGGCTGCACCACTCGACGCAGCTCGCCGAGGGCCCGCAGGTGACGCGGGAGCTGCTCGGGCGCGTCATCGACGAAGAGATGACCAAGCTCAAGCGCACCGCCGACGCCGACGAGTCCGAGCGCCTCGACGAGGCCCGCGAGGTGCTCGAACGCAGCGCGCTCACCGACGAGCTGCCCGGATTCTTCTCCAACTACGCCTACGTCCGCTTCCTGCTCGACGAGGGGCTGCGCATGCCGCGCAGCATCGACTCCGACGACCTTCGTCAGTCGGAGAAGGTCGACGAGGTCGCCTGAGCTCGGCCGTGTGACGCAGACGGGTACGGCGAGCGATCTGCGTGCGCGTGAGCGCGTCGAGCCGTCGCCCGGGGGCGTTGTCGGTATGAGGTGATAGAAAGATGACGTGGCGTCGCGCAGGTGCACGCCACGTCATCGTCACGTCCAGCGGGCGCACTCGAGAGGTACTCACCATGATCTTCATCGTTGTCAAGTTCGACGTCCGCCCCGACAAGGTCGACGGGTGGATGGACCACGTCGCCGACTTCACCGCGGCCACGCGCGCCGAGGCGGGCAACCTGTGGTTCGAGTGGAGCCGCAGCGTCGAGAAGCCGAACGAGTTCGTGCTCGTCGAGGCGTTCCAGGACGACGCGGCGGTGGCGCACGTCTCCTCGGACCACTTCAAGGCCTTCACGTCGTCGACGGCTGAATGGCTCACGGCCACGCCCAAGATCGTCTCGCGTCAGGTCGAGGGCGACGGCTGGGACGAGATGGGCGAGATCAGCGTCGACTGACGCCGATCACGAGGGGGGCGACCTCGCCTGCGCGACCACGGTCAAACCGGGACGCAAGGTGAAGATGCGTGTGCTCAAGGACGGCGAGGAGCTGACGTAGCAGACCGGCGACGTCGGCAAGCCCGGTTCGGACGGCGAGGTCGCACTGAGCGGCGACATCGGCGTCGCTCCGCCCGCCATGCCCGCCAGCATCTACGCGTGCGAGTTCACCGTCGACGGCGCCAAGCCGGTGAGCGGCTCCGTCAAGGTCAAGGGCCCACAGGGCGCCGACGGCGCCAGCCAGGTGCGCATGTGCACCCAGATCAAGGACACCCCGGGGCACAAGAAGAAATCGCTCTCGTGCGCCGAGACCTCTGATGTGATCCAGCTCGAGCGCGGCAAGGGCCTGCAGTGCTCCGCCGTCGTCGCGGGGGCGAAGGGGTCGCCACTGCGCGTCCGGATCCGCAAGGGCACGCGGGTGTTCGACTTCCCGTTCGAGGCAGGGCGCGTCGACAAGAACCTCGGGGTGGTGACGGCGAGCATCACCGTCGCGGGCAGCGATGACGCCCGCTGCGAGGTCTACAAGGGCGAGAAGCTGCTCGTGCGGCGCGACTTCCGGGTCGTCGTGAACGGCTGAGACCAGGCCGCATTCAGGATCTATCGAGGCTTCATGAATTCTTTGCTCCGAGATGGAACCGGATCCGGGTCCAACGCATCAGAATGATGACACCGACAACCAGGAGGAAGCCATGAAGATCAGCCGAACCATCGTCCCGACGCTCGCACTGGCCTCGCTCACGCTTGCAGGATGCAGCACCGTCGAGAGCGGCGGCAGCTCATCGTCGGGCGCCGCTGTGCCGAGCAACCCCATGTCGTCGAGCCCCACGGCCGCCCAGTCGCAGGCCACGTCGGCTGCGCCCGAGACGTCGAGCGCCGCTGAATCGTCGCCCGAGTCGTCGCCCGCGACCTCGGAGACGAGCTCGTCAGCATCGACCGACTCGTCTTCGTCGCCCAGCTCGCAGGCAGCCAGTTCTGCAAAGGTGACGAAGAGCGACATCATCGGCTTCGCCTCGAGCCACGAGACGCGTTCGTGCCTCAGCAAGAACCTGGCTTACGTGTCGTCGGCTCAGTTCTGCAAGGAGGACGCGAGCAGCATCGACGCCTCGTACAAGGGCCAGCGGGTCTACTTCACGACAGCCGTGCAGTTCAAGTCCAGCGCGAAGTACAGCTATGAGATCTCGAACGGTTCACAGTCGAAGAAGGGCACGCTCGACTCCAAGGGCACCTCGAACGCTGACGGCCAGGCTGTCACGCTGACCGTCAAGGTACCGATGGAGCAGTCGGGCACCTACTCGATCAAGTTCCTCGAGAACGGCTCGCAGTTCGCTTCGGACTCGGTGAACGTCACCGTCAAGTGACGCGCTGACCGAGCATGCTGCCGGGCC
>NZ_DCNR01000040.1:57566-63643 GCF_002322065.1 Dermacoccus sp. UBA1591
GGCCCGGCAGCATGCTCGGTGTGGCGCGACCTCAGCGTGGCTCGACGTCCGGTGTGGTTCGGCGGGGAACGCTCGAAGCGGTGGTCAGCTGAGACGCGGACGCAAGTTCAGCGCCTGCTGGACGAAGGCTCGCGCATCGTGGGGACTGTCGTTGAGTTTCCGCAGTTGCGCGGCAGTGACGTCATCGGGCCGCGCGGCGCGCACGCCGCGAGCCGTCAGATCGACGAGGGCGCGCTCAGCTGAGGAACCCGCGCACCACACGATCGGCGCACCGGCGTACGCAGCGACGTCGAGGGCCGCCGCGTAAGGCAGTCCGAACAGGGCCACCGCCGTCAGCTCACGCGCCAGCGCAACGGCGATCAGTTCACTGATCGCGTCGTCGAGGACGATGACGCCGGCCGGAGAGTCATGCTCGGCGTAGGCGCGTGCCGGCCATTCTTCGCGGGTGATCGCGTAGGAGTCGTGATCGCGCCAGGCGTTGGCGCCCGACGGGCCGTCGGCGAGCCACAACATGCGGCGGACGGTGCGTTCGCGTCTGAAACCGAGCGACCGCAGGACGCCCGCCGACGTCGCGTTGGCCGTGCGCACGTTCGCCTCGACGCGGTGCAGGCCCATGCCCGACGGGGTGGGGCGCAGAGCGATGTCGACGACGAGCGCGAGACCTTCGCGGAACAGCCCCCGCCCGACGTACGGGTCGAATGCGTTGTACCCCATCGTCGCGCTCATGAACCGCCCCTGCACGACGTTCGACACGTTGACGCAGCCGACGAGACCGGCCGTGTCGTGCGGGGCGCGCACGTCGTCATGGGCGCGGATGAGGAAGGTGCGGTGCTTCTCGGATTGCGCCGCGAGGTGGTGGACGAGATCGCCCGGATTGACGGGGTTCCACGAGCCGATGCGTGCCGCGGAGCGCGTCATCGCGCGTCGGTAGGGCTCGATGTCGGCTCGCCGGGCAACGCTGACGCTGACACGTTCGCCGTCGGCGTGGAGGAATTCGGCGCTGCTCATACGTTTGGCCTCACTCGACGATGCGTCCGCGCAGGACGACGTGGCGCGGCGCGGCGAGGACGCGCACGTCGTCGCGCGGGTCAGCGTCGAGCATCACGATGTCGGCCGGCGCACCCTCCGTCAGGCGTTCGTGGCCGAGCCATTCGCGCGCGCCCCACGTCGCCGTCGCGAGTGCTTCGCTGTTGCTCATCCCGGCGTTCGTCATCTCGGCGACCTCGCTCGCGATGAGGCCGTGCGGCAGTTGACCGCCCGCGTCGGTGCCGGCGTAGATGCGGATGCCGGCGTCGCGGGCCGCGCCGATCGTGGTGTACCGGCGGGCGTGCAGGTCGCGCATGTGCGCAGCGTAGGCGGGAAACTTGGCCTCGCCGGCAGCGGCGAACGTCGGGAAGTTGTCGAGGTTGACGAGGGTCGGGACGATCGCGATGTCGCGCTCGGCGAACAGTGCGATGGATTCCTCGGTGAGGCCGCTCGCGTGCTCGATGCAGTCGACGCCGGCGTCCGCGAAGTCGAACAATGACTGCTCGCCGAAGCAGTGCGCGGTGACGCGCGCGCCCTCGGCGTGGGCGGCGTCGATGGCGGGTTTCAGTGCCTCTGCGGGCCAGCACGGGGTGAGGTCGCCGGCGTCGCGATCGATCCAGTCGCCGACGAGCTTGACCCAGCCGTCATCGCGGCGCGCCTCCTGCCGCACGTACGCGACGAGATCTTCGGGCTCGATCTCGTGGGCGTAGTTACGGATGTAGCGCTTGGTGCGGGCGATGTGGCGGCCGGCGCGGACGACGCGGGGCAGGTCGTCACGCTCGTCGATCCAGTGCGTGTCGACGGGTGAGCCGCAGTCGCGCAGCAGGAGCGCGCCGGCCGCGCGGTCGGCGAGGGCATGCTCTTCGGCGCGTTCGGGCTGCACTCCCCCATGCGACTCGAGCCCGACGTGGCAGTGCGCGTCGACGAGCCCCGGCAGGAACCAGCCGTCGAGCTCGACGGCGTCGTCGAGGTTCGTCTCGGGACGCGCGTAGGTGATGCGTCCGTCGACGACCCAGGCCTCCCCCACCTCATCGTCAGGCCCGGCCAGGATGCAGCCGGTGAGGTGAAGCACATCGTCATTCATGAACCGACACTATCGCGCGACGTCGGCGCTGATCGCCCGAGAGGTCGTGCATGTTCGCGATACCGGTCGCACGAACCTGCACAACTCCTCCGGGCCGAAGGACGACCGACGCGGTTAGTCCTTGTCCGCCCCCGGGCCGAGGAACTTCTCGAAGCCCTTCGGCAGCTTCATGTTCGAGTAGTCGGGCTCGTCGTTCATCTGGCCGAAGGCGTTCTCCATCGCGGCCGCACGCGCCGCTTCGGCCTTGGCCGCTGCGGCCGCCTCTTCCTGCGCACGCTTGGCGGGGTTGCCGCTCTTGCCCTTCTTCTTCGGCTGGCTCTTCGCCTTCTTGCCACCGCCGCCACCAGGCATCGCACCCATGCCCGGCATGCCCGGCATGCCGCCGCCACGCTTCAGCTGACGCATCATCTTCTGCGCCTCGCCGAAACGCTGCAGCAACTGGTTGACCTCGGAGACCGAGACGCCCGAACCTCGCGCGATGCGCGCGCGTCGCGAACCGTTGATCTGCTTCGGGTGCGTGCGTTCGAACGGCGTCATCGAGCGGACGATGGCCTCGACACGGTCGAACTCGCGCTCGTCGAGCGAGTTGAGCTGGTCACGCATCTGACCCATGCCCGGCATCATGCCGAGCAGGCCCTTGATGTTGCCCATCTTCTTGATGGCCGACATCTGCTGGAGGAAGTCGTCGAACGTGAAATCCTCCTCGTCCATGAACTTGCGCGCCATCTCGGCGGCCTGGCGCTTGTCGAACGCGCGCTCCGCCTGCTCGATGAGCGTCAGCACGTCACCCATGTCGAGGATGCGGCTCGCCATGCGATCGGGGTGGAAGACCTCGATGTCCTTCACGCCCTCGCCCGTCGAGGCGAACATGATCGGGCGACCCGTCACCGAGGCCACCGAGAGGGCGGCACCACCGCGGGCGTCACCGTCGAGCTTCGACAGGACGACACCCGTGAAGTCGACGCCGTCCTGGAACGCGATCGCCGTCTCGATGGCGGCCTGACCGATCATCGCGTCGATGACGAAGAGCACCTCGTTCGGCTGGATCGCCTCACGGATGTCGGCGGCCTGCTGCATGAGGTTCTCGTCGACAGCGAGACGACCCGCGGTGTCGACAATGACGACGTCGTACTGGCGTACCTTCGCCTGTGCGACACCGGCCTGGGCAACCCAGACGGGGTCGCCGTGGCTGCGTGTGCCCTCGCCCGTCTCCGAGACCGCGTCGTGGCCACCCTCGTTGCCACGCTCGGGCGCAAACACCGGCACGCCCGCACGCTCACCGACGACCTCGAGCTGACGCACGGCGTTCGGACGCTGCAGGTCGGCGGCGACGAGCACCGGGAAGTGACCCTCGTCGCGCAGCCGACGCGCGAGCTTGCCCGCGAACGTCGTCTTACCGGAACCCTGCAGACCGGCGAGCATGATGACGGTCGGGCCCGTCTTCGCGTACTGGATCGACCGCGTCTGGCCGCCGAGGATCGCGACGAGCTCCTCGTTGACGATCTTGACGACCTGCTGGCCGGGGTTCAGCGCCTGGCTGACCTCCGCACCGAGCGCACGCTCACGCACCCCCCGCGTGAACTGCTTGACGACGGGCAGCGCGACGTCGGCATCGAGCAACGCCATCCGGATGTCACGGATGGTCGCGTTGATGTCTGACTCGGTGAGACGCCCCTTGCCCTTGAGGTTGGCGAAGGTCGCTGTCAGGCGGTCTGAGAGGCTATTGAACACCGGCCCAGATTACCCGCTCCCATGCGGCCCCGTCAGATCGACCGTGCAGTGGCGCCGATGCCGAGCCCGTCGCGTCGGCGTTCGTCGATGTCGACGCTCGGTCTCGGCGGGAATGCCCTCGAGGAACGACGCATCGTGGCGACTGTCCCCATCTGCGATGCTCGTCCACATGGGCGTAGATGCAGATGTAGACGAAAATCGCAGAGGGGGACGGGATTCGCGGATGGGGATGCAGATCGTCGATGGGGACGGGTGCCGGAGTTCCTCGAGGTAGCGGTTCGAGCGAAGAGATGCGTTAGCCGGCGGTGCCGACGGCGTCGAGCACGGCGCCGATGACGCGCGCCGCGTGCGGTGGCGCCAGCGGCGAGCCCTGCTCGTCCGTGACGTAGAAGGTGTCGGCGCTGCGTCCCGCATATGTCGCGATGTGCGCGGAGCGCACGGAGACCCGCTCGACGGCGAATGCCGACCCCACGTCGAACAACAATCCGAGACGGTCGGCGGCGCGCACTTCGATGACGGTCGCGTGCTGCGATGCACCCGGGACGACGAACGCGGACGCCCGCGGCATCGTCGCGCGTGACGGCCCCGCGGCAGCGCGACGGCGCGCGTCTGCCTCGAGGGCACGCAGCGGCAGGCGCTCGCCCTCGCGCAACGTTCGCAGCGACCGCGCCAGGTCGCTCGTGCGCGGCACGTCGCCGTGCGGCACCTCGACGACCCACGTGTCGACGGCGAGGCCGTCGATCGTCCGCAGGTTCGCCGACCGCACGGACGTGCGTCGCAGCCCGAGCACGCCCGCCATGTCGGCGAAGAGGCCGAGCCGGTCGACGTCGACGATGCGGACGGTCACAACGCCGCTCACGCCCTCCAGCGGCTCGAGCTCGACGACCACCTCCCCCGCCGCGACGCGTCCCCGCTCGTCCGCGCTCACGATGCCCGACGGGCTGCCAGCGTCGACCTGCGCCTGCACCCCGTCGCCTTCCGCGACCGAATCGGTCTCGCCCAGGGCCTGGGCTGACGCCGCGGGGGCGCGACTTGAGGGTCGAGAGACCGCAGGAAGAGAAACGGCGCGTCCGGTCGCCACGTCCTCGGACGGCCGCTGCTCGGCCGTCGCCCCGGGCGATGACCTGTCGGGGGACGAGGCACCCTCGAAGGTCGCGGCAGGTGCGGGCACGCCTGCGACCGTCTCCCCCGACGCGAACCGCCTGCGTGCTCGCGCGGCGAGGTCGCGCACGAGGCCGGCGCGCCACGTCGTCCATGCCTGTGGTCCCGCTGCTCGCGCGTCGGCCTCCGTCAGCGCGTCGAGCAGGTCGAGGCCTTCGGCGCTGCCGGCCGCCTCGCAGAGCATCCTGACGGTCGCAGGGTCGTCGGGGTCGCGTTTCGTCGCCAGATCGACGAGCGTGAGGTGTTCGCGCACGAGACGTTCGACGAGGTCGCAGTCGGCGCGATCGAAGCCCATGCGCTGGCAGATCGCGCGCGTGACGGGTGCGCCCTCCGCGCTGTGGTCACGCGCGCCTGCGACCTTGCCGATGTCGTGCAGCAGCGCTGCGAGTCGCAGGACCAGGTCGGGCCGTATGACGGGCCCACCGTCGGCCGGGGCCGCCGACCCCGGCTGCTCCGACGTCTCGCTCGCCGACGACTCGCTCGGCGACGACTCGTCCCCAGCCGCCGGCGACGGCCGCGAGGGGAGCTCGAGGTCGATGGCCTGCGCCAGCACGGTCAGCGAGTGCTCGTAGACGTCCTTGTGCCGGTTGTGCTCGTCGACCGTGAGCCGCATCCCGGACAGCTCGGGCAGCATCACGTCGGCGAGGCCGGTGTCGGTGAGCACCTCGAGACCGGGGCGGGGGTCGGGGGTGAGCATCAGCTTGACCAGCTCGTCCCGGATCCGCTCGGCCGAGATCATCTCGAGCGACCCGGCCCGCTCGCGCAGGGCGGCCTCGACCGCGGGGTCGAGGGTCAGGCCCAGCTGGGACACGAAGCGCGCCGCCCGCATCATCCGCAACGGGTCGTCGCCGAAGGACTCGGCCGGCGTTCCCGGCGTGCGCAGCAGGCCACGCGCGAGGTCGCCGAGGCCGTCGTGCGGGTCGACGAAGGTCAGGTCGGGCAGCCGCAGGGCCATCGCGTTGACGGTGAAGTCGCGACGGACGAGGTCGTCCTCGAGCCGGTCGCCGTAGGTCACCTCGGGCTTGCGGCTGGTGCGGTCGTAGGCGTCCTTGCGGTAGGTCGTGATCTCGACCTG
>NZ_DCNR01000039.1:0-3576 GCF_002322065.1 Dermacoccus sp. UBA1591
GCGACACGGGCTGGGTGCCCGGGGGAGCCTCGCCCAAGGGCGCCTGGTGGCAGCTGACGACGGCGCCGCGCGACATCACCAGCGTCGACCTCACGCAGAAACCGACGCTCGGCGACGCGAAGCGCACGCAGTGGGCGACGAAGGTGTCGGTGCTCGTCGACGGCAAGAAGGTCGCGAGCTCGTCGGTGAACAAGAACGGCGACACGCACATCGCGCTGCCCGACGGCACCCGCGGCTCGCGCGTGCGGGTCGTCATCGACGCCTCCGACGGCCCGGAGCTCGCGACGCCCGCCGAGTTCACCCGCATCGACACGGGCGCGTCGATGAAGACCTCCGACCTCGGCCCGTTCGACTCACCCGGCAAGAACCGCTGCCTCGACGTCGCGACGATCGACGGGCGCGCCGTGCCGATGCGCCTCGACGACGACACGATCACCCGCTCCTCGCAGGAAGGCACGCGCTGGGTCTCGTGCACGCCAGTGACGCTCGACGCCGGCGATCGCCGTATCGAGCAGGCCCCAGGGTTCGTCCTCGACTCCCTCGACCTGCGCGACAACCGCAAGCAGGCGACGAGCGTGCCCGCGGCGCCCGCGTTCCGCGTCACCGACGACACGCCGACGCACAAGACGATCCGTCTCGAATCGAGCGCGACGCCGAGCGCCGTCGTCATCGGCCAGAGCTACGACGCACGCTGGAGCGCGACGCTCAACGGCAAGGCGCTTCCCGCCCCGACGACGATCGACGGCTACAGCACCGGCTGGATCCTGCCCGCCGGCGCGCAGGGCACCGTCGAGATGCGGTTCGCGCCGCAGCGCTGGGCGAACGTGGCGCTGATCGTCACGCTGCTGACGCTCGCGGCGATCGCCGCCATCGTCATCGTCGCCGCCCGACGCGGCGGCCTGCGCGCGCCCGTGCCGCACCGCAGCGAGACGTACACGCGCAGCATGCGCCGCGCCGACGCACTCGCACGGCGCAGCGACGCTCAGTACCTGCGCCTCGACGTGGCATGCGTCGTCGCCGCGACGTTCGGCGTCGGCGCCGCGGGCCTCGTCGCCTCGCTCGTCGCGGTCGCGGCGCTGCGCCTGACGCGGGTGCGCTCGCGTCATCTCGTCGTCGCGGGGGCGCTGCTCGTGCTCGCAGGCGTCGGGGCGTTCCTCCTGCTCGACCCGAGCCTCGGGCAGGTGAGCGCCGACGCCATCGCCGCGAACATGTGGCCGCACCGCATCGCGGGCGCCGGCTTCGTCATCGCGCTCATTGGGTTGTTGCGTCAGCACGACGCGCCACGAACCGCACGCCGCAGCGGCGGCAGCCACCGCGCGGGGCCGCACACCGAGGCGGCCACGGACCCAGCCACGAAGACAGCCACGACCGACCGGGCGATCGCAGAACGAGGATGATGATGGACGAGCGAACCCCTGACGCGATGTTCGAGCGTGGTGTCAGCGTCATCGTGCCCACGCGCAACAACGAGCGCACCCTCGAAGCGACGCTGCGCTCGGTCAAGGAGCAGAGCGAGCCGGGCGTCACGCTCATCGTCGTGGACAACGCCAGCACGGACGCGACGAAGGACATCGCGCGCCGCTGGGCCGATGTGTACCTCGAGGGCGGGCCGGAACGTTCCGCGCAGCGCAACCGCGGCATCGAGGCCGCGCAGACGCCGTGGATCGTATGGCTCGACAGCGACATGATCCTGCCGCCGCGGGCGATCGAGGTCGCCCTCGACACGGCGCAGCGCACCGGCGCCGACGGCGTCGCGCTGCCCGAGCGCACGATCGGCGACGGTTTCTGGACGGCGTGCCGGGCCCTGGAGCGCGAGTGCTACCTCGACCAGCCGTGGTTGCACAACCCGCGGCTGCTGCGGCGTGACTTCATGCGCACCGACGGCGAGTTCCACCTCGCGATGTCGGGGCCGGAGGACGCGGATCTGCGGCTCAAGATGCGCCGCGCGGGTCAGCGGATCGAGCTCGCCCCCATCATCATCGACCACGACGAGGGCCGCCTCACGCTGCGCGACGTCTTCTCCAAGCGCTATTACTACGGGCGCAGCATCCCTGCGTTCGCGGCCGAGCACGACGGTGCCGTCGGGCAGCAGGGCCGGGACGTGCTGACGGCGTACTGGGCGCACCGCGACGACCTCGCGCGTCGCCCGCTGCACGCGGTCGGCATGGTCGGCATGCGCGCGATGGAGGCCGTCGGCTACGCCCTCGGCGCGGCGAGCGCACGGCGCGATCACGCGCGATGACCCGCGAGCTGCTGTGGCTGTCGCTGCCCGATCAGCGGCCGCGCCGTGAGCTGTATTGGATGTCGCGGATGCCGGGCACACACGTCACGGCGATGGCGCGCGAGGAGCCGTTCGGCGACCTCACCTGGATGCCGACGACGTACCGTCGCCCCGTGACGCGCTTCATCGAGGCCGGCGCGTTCGCGTGGGCGCAGGGGCTCGACGAACAGCTCGAGCGGACGCGCCCCGACTGGGTCGCGAGCCTCGAGCTGTGCTCGCTCGTCACCGGCCAGCTCAGCGCGCGGCGCCGACGCCGCCCGGGGCTGCGGCAGGCCGTCATCACGTGGGAGAACCTGCCGCGCCAACCGTTGTACGCGCTGCCGCCGTACCGTCAGGCGTTCGAGAGCACCCGGGACGCCGACCTCATCCTCTGCATGGTCGACGCGGCGCGCGACCACCTCGAACTCAACGGATTCGACCTGTCGCGCGTGCGCGTCGTCAAGCCGGGCGTCGACGTCGAACTGTTCCACCCCGCAGCCGAACTCGCCGACCGACCGCGGGTCGTGTTCACCTCGCCGCTCGCGGCGAACAAGGGCATCGACACCGTCCTCGACGCGATGCGCCTCGTGCGTCGGCGCGTGCCCGACGCGCAACTCGTCGTCGCAGGTAGCGGGCCGCTCGCGGGGCTCGTCGAGGAGGCCGAGCAGGCCGAACCGGGCGCCGTCGTGCGCGCCGGATCACTCGACGCGCACGGCGTCGCCGAGCTGCTGCGCTCCGCGCGCGTCTTCACGACGGCGCCGCGCCCGACGTGGAAGTGGACCGAACAGCTCGGCCTCGCCTACCTCGAGGCGCAGGCGTGCGGGTTGCCCGTCGTCACGACCGCGTGCGGCACCAATGACGAAGCCGTGCGCGCACCCAACCTGCTGACGGAGTCGGGCGCGTACGCGCTCGCCGAGGGTCTCGTGCACTTCCTCACCGACGACTCGGCCGCGCGTGCGGCGTCGGCGGCGAACCGCGCGCGGATGCTCGCCGAGCACGACATCCGCCGTCAGAGCGCGAAGATGGGCGAGGCCTTTGCCGAGTTCGAGTGACGCCGTCACGACGTCCGGCCGGGGAGCGACGCACGGGGCTGCGTGGGGCGCGACGCGCTGGGCGGGCCGTCACGCCGGGCTGCTCGCGAGCGCGGTGTGCGCCGCCGTCATCCTCGGCCCGATGCTGCTGACGCGCGGGTTCTGGCTGCACTACGACATGGTGTTCGTCCCGCATCTGCCGTTGTCGGACACGACGCTCGGTACGGCCGGGCAGGTGCCGCGCGCGGTGCCGAACGACGCGATCGTCGCGCTGCTCGACCTCGT
>NZ_DCNR01000083.1:0-6851 GCF_002322065.1 Dermacoccus sp. UBA1591
CATCCACCCCAACCGTCACCGTCTACCGACCGGAGGAACTCATGGACACAAGCACCTCGTGGACGATGCCGGGGCCGGGCTGGCTCTTCTGCCCGGCGGACCGCCCGGAGCGCTACGCGAAGGCCGCTGCGGCGGCGGACGTCGTCATCCTCGATCTGGAGGACGCCGTGAACCCGGCGGACAAGCCCGCGGCACGTCAGGCCCTCATCGACGCATTCAATTGTGACGGCGCACCGGACGTCGAGGCGATCGTCGTGCGCGTCAACGCCGCGACGACGGACGAGTTCGCCGCCGACCTCGTCTGCCTGGAGCAGCTACCCGTCCGTCGCGTCATGCTCGCCAAGACCGAGACGCGCGCCGACGTCGACGCCCTGCCAGACCACGACGTCATCGCCCTCATCGAATCTCCTCAGGGTGCCGTCAACGCCGCCGAGATCGCTGCCGCCCCGAACGTCGCCGGGTTCATGTGGGGCTCCGAGGACCTGACGGCGGGCTTCGGTGGGCGCCGCAGTCGCCTGGCCGACGGGAGTTACCACCCGATCGTTCAGCAGGTGCGCGGCAACGTCCTGCTGGCCGCGAAGGCGCACGGCTGCTTCGCACTCGACTCCGTGTTCATGGACATCGGCAACCTCCTCGCCCTGCGCGCCGAGGCCGATGACGCCGTCGCCATCGGTTTCGACGCGAAGGTCGCCATTCACCCCAAGCAGGTCGCCACGATCCGCGACGCCTACGCCCCTACCGATGAGCAGATCGACTGGGCCACGCGCCTCATGGACGCGGCGAAGCACGAACGCGGCGTGTTCACGTTCGAGGGACAGATGGTCGACGGGCCGGTGTTCAAGCAGGCCGAGCAGATCCTGCGACGCGCGAACTGACGCAACGCGGCCGGTGGGGCAATGACGGGGGCTGCTCCGAGCTGGCGCTGCGGCGGCGTCCCGGGCCCGCTCATCCCGCATCGCGGCCACGTCCGGCCCTCGACGGCGAGGTCCCGGCAGGCCCTTGATGGCGGGCCGGGCATGCAGGCCGCCGAGGTCAACGTCGACGCCCAGCGGTAGAGGCCACCGTCATCGGCCCCTGTCGGCGCCGCGGCCGTTCAGCTCTCGACGCGGCGTGAACCGATGACCCGGCGCCCCAGGAAGAAGAACGCCAGCACCGCCGCGACGAGCACCGCGACGCCTGCGCCGACGAACACGGTGTGCACCTGCACGACGCCCGCGTCACGCACGGTCTGCTCGCTCGTATGAGCGGCCTTCTGCATCTCGACGCTGAACTGGTGCAGGCCGATCGCCGTCAGCAGCGCGAGGCCGACGACCATGCCCATCATGCGGCCGACGACGACGAGTGCCGACGTCACGCCGTGCGCGTCGTCGGGCGAGTCGGCGAGCGCCGCGTCGTTGACGGGCGCGATGGCGAGGCCGATGCCGAGGCCCGCGACGGCGAGCACGAGCGTCGAGATGACGACGCCGCCGAGCGCGTCGCGCCCCCACGTACTCATCGCGAGGATCGCGGCCCCGGCCATGATGAGACCGGGAGCGGCGACGAGGGCCGGCCCCACGCGTCGCAGCAGGAACCCGCCGAGGAACGCCCCGATGGGCACGGCGACGAGAAAGCGCAGCAGGACGAACGCGGCCGCCGTCTGCGAGTCCGTCAGCGTCAGTCGCGCGAGGACCGGGATCTCGACGACGATCGCGACGAGCGCCGTGCCGACGAGGAACGACACCAGTAGCGCGACGGGCACCCGACCCGCCAGGACGCCGCGTTCGATGAGTGGTCGCCGCGCCGTGCGATGACGGATGCCGTACCCGACGAGCAGCACCGCCGCCACCGGCAGCAGCACGTATCCGGCGGGGCTGAGCACCTCCTTCGAGGTGTCGGCCGCGGCGAACGCCCACACGATGCAGGCGAGCGCGCCCGTCAGCAGCACGGCGCCGGGCAGGTCGACGGCGCGTAGCCGCGGCCACCAGATCCGTGCGGTCAGCGCGATGCCCAGCACGAGGACGCCGAGGCCACGCAATGCAATGGGGGTCGCCATGCGCGAGGTGTAGCCGTCGTACGGGACGAACGGCAGGCCGTAGTCGACGTCGGAGGTCAGCCGCTCCGGCGCCCACAGCGCGAGCAGGACGATGAGGGTTCCGACGAGCAACGCCAGCCACCCCAACCATCCGACGATGCGGGCCACGCGCCCGGGGCCTGACGACGCAGCAGCGACGCGGTGCGCGCCGTCGCCAGCCGCGGATGTCGACGCGCCGCGCCCGCCCACAGGCTCAACGCCGCCGCCCACGTCCGGCACCTGCGTGCTCGTCCGTCGCCCCAACACACCGATCATGACGGCGAGGACGACGGCCGCTGCAGCGTTGACCCAGAAGATCGCGCGCCACGACCACACGGCGAGGATCGCGGCGCCGAGCAGTGGGCCGAGCACCGACCCCACTTCCTGCACCGCCGACACCATCCCGAGCGCCGTGCCCCGTCGCCCGCGCGGCAGCAGATCTGCGACAAGGGCCAGCGTCGCGGGCACGAGCCCGCCACCACCGATGCCCTGGATGACGCGCCCGCCGACGATGACGGGCAGGTCGACGGCGAGCGCCGTGACGACGCTGCCGAGGCCGAACAGCACGAGGCACCACAGCAACACGCGTTGGCGCGAGACGAGGTCGGACAGCCGTCCGATGAGCGGCAGCACGGCGATGTAACCGAGCAGGAAGCCCGACACGATCGGCGTCGCCCGTTGCAGTTCGTCGAGGCCGAGGCCGACGCCCGCCATCATGTCCTGCAGCGCGAGGACGACGACGTACGTGTCGGCCGCCGTCAGCAGCACGGCGAGTGCCGCCGTCGCGAGCAGCGCCTTCGAACGGGTGGCGATCGCCGGAACGTCGGCGTCGGGCGCGGTGGCAGCGGTGAGCGTCATGGGTCGTCGAGGTCTCTCGCGTCGGGGGTCAGTCGGCGGCCGGGTGCGTCACGAGCAGGGGTGAATCACCGGCAGGCACGGTCACGGCTGCTTGATCTCGACCTTCTGGTCGTACTTGGAGATGTCGATCGTGTACGTCGCGTCGGCCGAGTCGAAGAACGGGCCCGTGATGATCATGGTGCGCACCTCGTCGGAGTCCGTGAGGCCGACCTCGACGGTGTAGTCGCCGCGCGTCTTGCCGAAACCCATCGCCTTCGCGGCGCTCGGGCCGTCGAGCGTGCCCTTGTACGTCGTCACCTTCTCGCCGCCGACGAGCTTCTCGCCCGAACGCTTCATGTCCTTGCTCATGAGCGGCATCGCCGGGATGCCACTCGTCGCGTTGAAAAGCGACGTCGGGGACGGCACACCGAGCGACTTGAGGTTCACCGTCAGGTACTTGGGCGAGAAGCTCGGCTTCACCCAGTTCTTGTCGCCGATGCTGATGATGCCGGCCTTGATCTCGTTGCCCTGCGTGCTCGCCGTCACGTCACCCTTGAACGCGGCGGGCGAGTTGACGACGTCGCCCTCCCCCGCCTTGAGCGCCGGTTCGTCCTTCGGCGCGGCCGAGCACGTCACCTTCGTGTGGTACCCGGACGTCTTGCCGATCTTGTCCTGCGCGGCCTTGAGACGCTTCGTCACGTCCTCGCCGCTGGAGGCGTTCGAATCGGACTTCTTCGCCGACGAGCACGCCGTCAGGGCGACGCTCGCGAGCGCTGCCGTCATGACGCTGCGGCGCGTGGGCATGTGGGAGGTCATGAGCTCACCTGTCCGTCGGGGGTCGTGAGCGGATGCTCACCTGTCGTTGTGACGCAGCCTATGCAATGCAGGTTCCGAAACGGGGCGGTTCACCGTCTCCGGGTGTGTTTGAGTGGGTCGCGTGAACCACGAATTCGCCCGCACCACCGTCACCGCCGCCGACGGCGCGCGCCTCGCCGTCTTCACCGCCGAGCCGGCCGATCTGGCGCCCGACGCGCCGACCGTCGTCATGTCCCACGGCTGGACACTGAGCCACCGCTCGTGGGAACCCGTTGCGCAGCGTCTGCTCGATCGCGGCGGCGTGCGAGTCGTGCTGTGGGATCAGCGCGGGCACGGCGACTCGACGTTCGCCGGTGGCCGCATGCGCCCCGGCGACGAGACCGTGCGCGCGCTCGGCGAGGACCTCGCGAGCGTCGTCGCCGAGACGGCACCGGAGGGATCACCGGTCATCGTCGCGGGTCACTCGATGGGCGGGATGACGGTGATGGCGTTCGCCGGGCTGCACCCGGGGCTCCTGGGTGAGAAGGTCATCGGCGCGGTGCTCGTCTCGACGTCGTCAGGGCAGTTGCGCGGCTTCACCGTCCCCGGCGAGAAGTGGATCGTCAAGGCGCTCAAGCACGTTCCGCTCCGCCCGGGCCGTCTCGTCACCCTCGCCTCACAGCGCCGCGGCGGCTTCGGCATCGACCCGCGCGACGAAGACGTCCGGGCCGCGCGCGACCAGATCGCCGCCACGCGCATCTCGACGAGCGGCGCGTTCTACACCGCGCTCATGGCGCACGACGAACTCGCCGCGCTGGCCGCGCTGAGCAAGGTGCCCGTGCGCATCCTCGTCGGCTCGCGTGATCTGCTGACGCCGAAGCGCCACTCCATCGCTCTCGCCGAGGCCATGCCCGACGCTCACCTCGACATCGTGGACGGCCGGGGCCACATGCTGACGTACGAGGAGCCCGACCTCGTCACCGACGCCATCGGCGACGTCATCACGCAGGCCGGCGCGAACGATCAGGGCTCTGCCGTCACGTCCGCGTGACGCCGGGGCCATCGTGCGCCTGCCGCGGCCACGTCGGCGTCCCGCTCAGGACGCCTGAGCGCGGCGCCCCCGCGAAGGGGACGCCGCGCTCAGTCATGTGCGCGAGGTGGCGGCTCAAGCGTCGCGTCGCGGGACGACGATCATCGGCACGGGCAGCGACGAGAGCATGCGCGTCGCAGCGGAGCCGAGGAAGGTGCGTCGGTTCTGCGCGAGCCGGGACGAGCCGACGCACAGCGCCGTGCGCTCGTCCCAGTCGATCTTCTTGACGGCCTGCTTGAGCGAGCGGCCCTGACCGACGACGGTCGTGACCTCCGCGCGGTCACCGACGCGCTTGGCTGCGTCGGCGAGCACGCGCTCGGCCTCATCGAAGCCGTCGACGTGGAACTGCTTGTCCTGCTTGAGCGAGACGAGCGAGATGAGCTGCAGCGGCAGGCCGACGCGCTTGATCGCGTCTGCGGCCTCGATGGCGACCTGGTGCGCGCCGGGGCGCGGGCCGATGGCGGCGGACAGCGACGAGAGCGAGTCGAACTTCACCTTGCGGTAGTTGCGCGGCGCCATGGCGATCGGGACGGGGCTCGAGTGCAGCAGGCCGCCGACGATGGCGTTCGTCGCGACGGGCTGACCCGCGCCCGAACCGGCACCGATGACGATGGCCTGCGAGCCGAGCTGCTCGGCTGCGGCGAGGATGCCCTGCGTGATCGACTCGCCGTAGACGACGTGCGTCTCGACCTCGACGCCCTCGCCCACCGACTTCGCGGCCGTCTTCAGCCAGCCGGCCGCCTCGCGTCCGACCTCCTGCTCGAAGGTGCGGTCGCCCGCGGTGACGGTGAAACCGTTCGTCTGCTGGAAGACGACGTACACGATGTCGAGCTTCGCCTCGAAGGTGCGCGCGAGCACGGCGCCGAGCTTGAGGGCGTCCTCCGAACGCTTGTCCCCACCCCAGGCCACGAGGTAGCGCGTGCCAGGAGTCGTCACTGCAGGTGTGTTCTCTGTCATACGTCAAATCTACCTGCCCCGATGCCGTGCCATCAGCGCCGCGATACGAATGTGACCGAAACTCGCAAGGGTGGACGAAAATCGCAGAAGGGGACGGGAACCGCAGAGGGGACGCGCGAAACGGGCCGGACACCGTGATCGGTGTCCGGCCGTTTCAGTGTGCGGTTCACTGCTCAGGCAGCTGTCGCGACGATCAGCTCTCGACGCCCGCGTCGGGCTCGACCCTCTCCGACACGATGCGCAGACCCGTCACCGGAGGCTCGACGCCCTCCGGTGCCGTGACGCCATCCGGCAGCTTCAGCGCCGCGCCACGTTCGACGTCGATCGTCACCTTCTCGCCGTCGAGCACCTCGCCGGCGAGGAGTGCACGAGCCAGACGGTCGCCGATCTCCTTCTGCACGAGGCGACGCAGCGGGCGCGCACCGTACGCCGGGTCGTACCCCGTCTCGGCGAGCCACTCGCGCGCGGCCGGCGTCACCTCGAGGGTGATGCGGCGATCGGCGAGCCGCTTGCTCAGCGACGCGACCTGCAGCTCGACGATGTGCGACAGCTCGTCCCGCGTCAGCGGGTCGAAGATGACGATCTCGTCGAGACGGTTGAGGAACTCGGGCTTGAACTGCGCGCGCACCGCACCCATGACAGCGCCATGCTTGGCCTCCGGCGCCATCGTCGGGTCGACGAGGAACTGGCTGCCCAGGTTCGACGTCATGACGAGGATGACGTTGCGGAAGTCGACCGTGCGGCCCTGCCCGTCCGTCAGGCGCCCGTCGTCGAGCACCTGCAGGAGGATGTCGAACGTCTCCGGGTGCGCCTTCTCGACCTCGTCGAGCAGCACGACCGAGTACGGGCGACGGCGCACGGCCTCGGTCAGCTGACCGCCCTCTTCGTACCCGACGTAGCCGGGAGGCGAACCGATGAGGCGCGCGACGGCGTGACGCTCGGAGTACTCCGACATGTCGATGCGCACCATGGCGCGCTCGTCGTCGAAGAGGAAGTCGGCGAGCGACTTCGCGAGCTCCGTCTTGCCCACACCCGTCGGGCCGAGGAACAGGAACGAACCGGTCGGACGATCGGGGTCGGCGATGCCGGAGCGCGAACGGCGCACGGCGTCACTGACAGCCT
>NZ_DCNR01000083.1:7093-9796 GCF_002322065.1 Dermacoccus sp. UBA1591
CCTCGGCGATGTCGTCGGCGGTCACCTCGTCGGAGACCATCGGCGCCTCGCCGCCGGCCTTCGAGGACGTCGCCTCGGCTGCCTGCGCCTCGTCGAGCTGCTTCTCAAGAGCCGGGATGTCGCCGTAGAGCAACTTCGAGGCGTTGCCGTAGTCACCTTCGCGCTGCAGCTTCTCAGCCTGCGTGCGCAGGTCGTCGATCTGGGCCTTGAGATCACCGACCTTGTTGAGGCTGGCCTTCTCGGCCTCCCAACGCGCCGTCAGCGCGGCGAGCTGTTCCTCGGTGTCGGCGCGGTCGGCCCGCAGCTTCGCGAGTCGGTCGCGCGAGGCCGGGTCGGTCTCGCTCTCGAGGTGCAGTTCTTCCATGTTCATGCGGTCGACGCTGCGGCGTAGCTGGTCGATCTCGACGGGGCTCGAGTCGATCTCCATGCGCAGACGCGACGCGGCCTCGTCGATGAGGTCGATCGCCTTGTCGGGCAGCTGTCGGCTCGTGATGTAGCGGTCGCTCAACGTCGCAGCGGCGACGAGCGCCTGGTCGGCGATGGCGACCTTGTGGTGCGCCTCGTAGCGCTCCTTCAGGCCGCGCAGGATCGCGATCGTGTCCTCGACGCTCGGCTCACCGACGAACACCTGCTGGAAACGACGCTCCAGCGCCGGGTCCTTCTCGATGTTCTCGCGGTACTCGTCGAGCGTCGTCGCACCGACGAGACGCAGCTCGCCGCGCGCGAGCATCGGCTTGAGCATGTTGCCGGCGTCCATCGACGAGTCGCCGCCGGCACCCGCGCCGACGACGGTGTGGATCTCGTCGATGAACGTGACGATCTCGCCGTCGGAGTTCTTGATCTCCTCGAGGACGGCCTTGAGGCGCTCCTCGAACTCGCCGCGGTACTTCGCACCGGCGACCATCGCGCCGAGGTCGAGGGAGATGAGGCGCTTGTCGCGCAGGCTCTCCGGCACGTCCCCGGCGACGATGCGCTGCGCGAGACCCTCGACGACGGCCGTCTTGCCGACGCCGGGCTCACCGATGAGGACGGGGTTGTTCTTCGTGCGGCGGCTCAGCACCTGCACGACGCGACGGATCTCGCTGTCGCGGCCGATGACGGGGTCGAGCTTGCCCTCACGGGCGAGGGCCGTCAGGTCGGTGCCGAACTTCTCGAGCGCCTCGAACGTGCCCTCGGGCTCGGCGGAGGTGACCTTGCGGCCACCGCGCGTCGCGGGGATCGCCTGTTCGATCGCCTCCGCGTTCAGCGTGGAGAACTTGCCCGTGCGAGCGAGCGCGAGCAGCAGGTGGTCGGTCGAGGTGAACGCATCCCCCATGGCGCTCATGTCGCTGCGCGCCTTCTCGAGCACGTTGAGCAGCTCACGGCTCATGCCGGGCTGGCCCACGCTTGCACCCGAGCTGCTCGGGAACGTGCGCAGGTCGGCCTCGGCCTGCGCGATGACTGCCTGCGGAGTGGTGCCCGTCGCCTCGAGCAGCGGGCCTGTGGTCGTGTCGGTCTGTTCCGCGAGCGCCTTGAGGAGGTGCGCGGGCTCGATCGAGGGGTTGCCGGCCGACTGCGCGGCCGTCACGGCGGCGGAGAGGGCCTCCTGCGCCTTCGTTGTCAGTTGAATATCCACTGCTGACTCCTTGTCGTTGAACGTCTTCTTGCTGCAATGCACGACGTTCGCTGACGGGCCCGGTGGCTCGACAGCGACCTCACCTTCAGTATGGCTGGTCGCGCATCTTCCTGTCAGGTACAACCGCAACAAAGTTGCGCGTATTCCACTCAACTCACGGGTACACACGAAGCTCATGAGTGTGTCCACACGGACGGCCCTCGTTTGATGACGGCGACCTCGAATGCACAACTGAGTGTGCTCAAAAAACGTTTCATCGCCTGGGGATCCACATGACCACACCCATCTCACGCCGTTCCGTCGCCCGCGGGGCCGCCGGGAGCATCCCCGCCGTCACCGTTGCGGGCGCTGCCCCCGTGATGGCGGCATCCACCTGTGGCGCCCCCACACCTCGTGTCAGCGGCGGCGTCATCTACGACTGGGGTGATGTCAGCGCACCGACGGCGAATCAATCGCTCAACGTCGGCGCCCCGACATGCGTCGACAACCTGCCCGCCGGCGTGACCGTTGCCAGGTGACCTACGACTACTGGCTCGGGCTGCGCAACGGCCAGACATCTTCCGGCCCTGGCATCTTCTGGGTCGGTGACACCACCTCCAACCGCCGGAGTTCCTGTGGCTCGTCCACCTGTTCCAACATGACCTACTCCTACGGCAGCGCGGGGTGGCAGCCGGTGACCAGCACCTCACGAAGCACGATCATCGCCCACCTCAATGGCACCCTCGCGAGCTGGAATCTTCACGTCGAGTGGCGCGCAGGAAGCGGGGCAGGCTCGTACAGCCTTGTCACGGGTACGACGTGCCGCAACTTCACCACCGGCCCTTCGGGTCGCTTCATCACGAACTACTCGAACGCCGTCGCCCCGCTCGGGTGCGGTGTGGCGCAGGGCGGACTCAGCTACGTACAGGACGTCACGGTCACGCTGCCCGACGGCACGACGCTGCCGTGCCAGGTCAAGTCGCTCGACGCATCGAACACGTGTTGACGACACCGCTGCGACGCCGAACGCACCGGCCGCTCCGACACCGCGGGCTGCACCTTCTTTCTCCGGGGCAGCCCGCGTCGTCGTGTCGGCCACCGGACACCGC
>NZ_DCNR01000083.1:9943-20551 GCF_002322065.1 Dermacoccus sp. UBA1591
CTCATCACGGCGACGTCGCTCGTCATGCCGTTCATCATCTCGGGTGCGACGGACGAGGTGGTCTCCGTCGTCAAGACGGGCGCGAACCCGTCGGGGCACGTCGCGACCATCATGTGGTTCGCGGTGGCCCTGCTCGTGGCCGACCTCGCGAACACGGCGATCAGCAACATCGGCGGGTACATCGGCGACGTGACGGCGGTGCGGCTGCGACGCATCCTGTCGACGCGCTACTTCGAGAAGCTGCTGACGCTGCCGCAGAGCTACTTCGACCGTGAGCTGACGGGCAGGATCATCAACCGCCTCTCGCGGAACATCTCGGAGACGACACAGTTCCTCAACTCGTTCGCGAACAACTTCCTGCCGATGCTGCTGACGACGTTCGCGGTGCTCGTCATCTCCGCCATCTACTCGTGGCCGCTCGCGCTGCTGCTGCTCATCGTCTTCCCCGTCTTCATGTACCTGACGACGCTGACGAGCAAGAAGTGGCAGGTGCTCGAGGGCGAGAAGAACAGCCAGTTCGACATCGCCGGCGGACGTTTTGCCGAGGTCGTCGGGCAGATCCGCGTCGTCAAGAGCTTCGGTCAGGAGCGCCGAGAGCTCACGTCGTTCGACGAGCGGTACGCGAGCACCGTCGCGACGACGCGCGAGCAGTCGCGCTACTGGCACCTCATGGATGGCGCGCGACGCGGCGCCCTCAACGTCATCTTCTTCGGCGTCTACTCGATCATCTTCGTGCAGACCGTCGAGGGGCACTTCTCCATCGGTGACATGGTGCTGCTCATCCAACTCGTCAACATGGCGCGTCAGCCCGTCATGATGATGAGCTACCTCATTGACTCGGGCCAGCGGGCCGTCGCCGGCAGCCGCGACTACTTCCGCGTCCTCGAAGAACGACCAGAGCGGGAGGGCCTCGACCTGCTCGGCGACGCCGACACCGCGCCGGGTGCGACGATCGACGCCGCGCGGGCGCGCGCCGCCGCATGCACCGGGTCCGTCATCGAGTTCGATCACGCCTCGTTCGGCTACGACGCCGACCGGGACGTGCTGAAGGACATCACGCTGGCCGTCGAACGGGGTGAACATGTCGCGTTCGTCGGCGAGTCCGGCGGCGGCAAGACGACGCTCATCAGCCTCCTGCTCGGGCTGTACACGGTGCATGACGGGCACCTGCGCGTCTTCGGCCGTGACACCGCCGAGACGCCGCTCGACGAGCTGCGCAGCGACTTCGGCGTCGTGTTCCAGGACGCGTCGCTGTTCAGCGGCACGATTCGCGAGAACATCGCCTACGGCCACCCCGAGGCCACCGACGAGGAGATCCGGGCCGTGGCCGAACGCGCCAACGCCGACGTGTTCATCCGCCAGTTCCCCGACGGCTACGACACGACGATCGGCGAACGCGGCCTCAAGCTGTCCGGCGGCCAGAAGCAGCGCATCGCCGTGGCGCGAGCGATGCTCAAGGACGCGCCGATCCTCATCCTCGACGAGGCGACGAGCGCGCTCGACACCAAGTCGGAGCGACTCGTGCAGGCCGGCCTCGACGAGCTCATGGAGGGCCGCACGTCCCTCATCATCGCCCACCGCCTGTCGACGATCAGCGCCGTCGACCGCATCGTCACCCTGCGCGACGGACGCATCGACGAGGTCGGCCCGCCCGCTGAGCTCGCCACCTCCGGCGGCATCTACGCCGAGTTGCTCGCCCTGCAGGCGTCGGGGTCGAAGCGCGACAAGAAGCGCCTCAAGGCCTACGACATCGCCGGGTGAGCACCGCCGTCAGGACACCTTGGCGCCGGCGCAGCCCTTCGGCCCGTCGAGCGCACCCTTGCGGTAGGCGCGGATGAGGTCGAAACCGTCGGAGCCACCGACCATGAGCAGTGCCTGGATGGCTTCGTCGAGGTCGCCAGGCGACATCGTGAACGAGCTGGTCTGCGGACGGTTGTGCAGGATGACGTCGGCGGAGTAGGCACCCGCGTAGCAGACGCCGCGATCGGCGGCGTCGTCGCCGAGCGGCTTGCCCGAGCGGCTCAGGGCCGCCTTGCCGTACTGCGCGGCCAGGAGCACGATTGGGCCGAAGTCGCCTGTCTCCCGGTAGATCTCACGCGTGACGTCGTCGTTCCACCCGATCGAGTCGTCGCTCGGGCAGTAGTACGCGACGGCGTCCGTCACCGTCTCGTCGCCGCACGTGGCCGGCTTCCTCGTCGCGAACGGCGTCAGCTTGCCCATCGGCTTCCACTGCTGACCGTTCGTCACCTGGGGGTAGGTGTGCTCCCAGTAGTCGTCGAGGTCGTAGGCGCCGCTCTGCATCGCCGACTCGTACGGCAGGTTCCCGCCGCTCGCAGCGTCCGTGTAGCTCGTGAACGGCAGCTCGGTGACGACGGGCTCCTCGCTCGTGTACGCCTTGCACGCCTTCAGGCCGTCGTCGTAGCCCGTCTGGAAGGAGTTGACGCGGTCGAAGCCGTTGCCGTGCGCCTGTTCGGAGCGCGGGTCCTCACCCACAGGGTCCTTCACCGCGAGGATCGCGGCGGCGGCCTGCGTCGGCGTCTCCGACGAGGCGGCGACGACCTTGTCGTCGATCGCGTGATGGAGCCAGGCGCCGGCGAAGCAGTCGGCCTGCAGCTCCTGCACGACGGGTTTGCCGCGGTAGCCGAAACGGTGCTGCACCGCGTGCCCGAACTCGTGCGCCATGATGACCTGCGGCGCGATGTCGCCGTAGGCGCTGCGCATGTCGGTGAGCAGGCCCGTCGAATCCCAGGCGATCGCCCCGTCCTCGTAGCAGTAGTAGGCATTTCCGGTGACGTCACCGCAGACCGACGGTGAACGGCGTCCCGCCTTGGTGTCGACGGAGTAGTAGGCCTTGATGGGTGTGAACGCCGAGCCGTAGACCGCTGGCAGCTGCCGACCCCAGTAGCGTTCGAGGTCCGCGACGGCGGCCGTCGCGAGCTTCGCGGCGTCGCTGCGCCGGTCGCCTCGCACGACGACCTTCGACACATCGATGGGCTGGCTCGAGGTGGACGCCTGCGATCCGGGGGTGCTCGCGGACGGCGACGACGCGGCGCCGGTGTGTCCCGAGGTGGTGGCCGAGGCGGGCGCCGAGGTGGGCGCCGAGGAGCCACCGGTCGTGGCGCTCGTGCACCCCGTCACGGCAAGCGCGGCCGCGACGGTGACGACCGTGCCCCGCATGATGCGGCCGCGCGCGGCTGCGCTTCGCCGTGACGCCGCGTCGGTGCCCGGCAGATCGGCGCGTTTGGTCGCGCGTCGTGATGTCATCCCCATGGAGCCACCCTCCTGTGTCCGGCGCGCCTCTCGCGCGCGTCGGCAGCCACCCGATGGCCGGCCGATGCGTCGAGGTTAGCGCGGGGCGGAGAGCCTCCGCGACAGGATCGGATGCGCGTGTGGAGGGTGCTCACCAGCGCCGCCTCGCCCCTGAGCGGCCTCAGAGAACACTCTGGACGGCCGGTCAATTTCCTCTGATGACCCCGCCGCACCGTCGTCCCAGGCACCGCGTGGAGCATCCCCGCCGTCACGATCGCCGCGGCGAGCCCGTCCGGCACAGCCTCGAACACCGCACGCAGCCCTGAGAGCAGGGCGACCATGGATCTCGCCTTCGCCGACCTGCCGACGAAGCAGGGCTCGCTGACGGTCAACTTCTACCAGTTGGTCCTGAGCGCCAATGGATTCGAGGGCGAATCCTGGCTCAACCTGCGCAACGACAGCGACGTCCCCCTGCGCTTCGCGGCCGACCACCCCCTGGCGCCGCGCGTCGACGTCGTCGGGCGCACCGGACCCAAGGACACCGAGCGGGCGGGGACCTGGCCGTCCACCTCGTAGCACACCATCACGCGCGGTGGCTTCGACAAGACGACGGGAACCCTCACCTACACCTGGACGTTCGTCGGCACTGTCCCGCTTGTGGCAAGGGCGACAACGAGGCGGACTTCTGATTCCACTGACAGGACGGCTTCATGTTCACCGGCCGCATCACGAACGAGATCCGCATCACCCCGTTGATGACCAACACGCCCCTGCCGCCCACCCTCGAGCCCATCGCCCTCACGTCCGGGCAGGGCGCTGCGTGCCAGAGCTACTACGACGCCAAGGTCGCGGAGTACAACCGATTGGCCCGCACCATTGCCTCATACGCGGACGGTTCTAGGAACAGCGGCAGCTCCGATCGTCATCGCGACCAGAGCGTCGCGCTCGGGCAGACGGTCGCCTCCAGCGTCATCGGCGACTTCCGCCCGGCGGGTGCCGTCGACGGTATCTACTGACGGCTCGGCTCGGCCGGAACGTCAGGAGGGCGGTACCCGATCGGGTACCGCCCTCCTGACGCTGCACTGGGCGCCCACGGAGGCGCTGCTCAGCAGCTTGCCCGGCACGTCATCGCGTGGGGGAAGGTCGTCACGCGCGCGCCGAACCGCCCTCACCACGTGGGTCGCGCACGTCGTCGACCTCGTCGACCTCGACGACCTCGCGCTGCACCGGCTCGGTGACGGTGACGTTCTCCTTCGTCGCCATGATGCCGAGGTGCAGCCGTTCGACGGCGTAGATCCGCGTCGAGAGCACGGGGCGCTCCTCGTGCAGCACGATGACGCCGTCCTCGTCGCGCCGGTCGGCGTCACGCGTGTGCGTGCCCTCTGCGGCTTCGACGTCGTACACCGCACTCTCGGCATGCGTGTGCTCGCCCAGCGCCGAACCGCCGTCGAGGTTCTCGATGCGCGGCTGCCACGTCGAGGCGGGGACGTCGACGGCTTCCTCGCTGCCGTCGTCGTACACGCGCACGACATCGACGACCTCGCGGCGCACGGGGACGGTGATCGTCACCTCTTCGACGACGACACGCTTGCGCACCTCGACGCGCCCGGCCTCGGCGCGCTCGACACCCGCGACGAGACGCTCCTCGTGCAGGACGACGCCCGCTTCGTCGGCGCCCACGCCATCGCGACGCATTCCGGCAGCCTGTTGACGCGTGTCCTGCTCGTAGGCCTCGGCGTCGAAGGGACGCTCGTCAGGGCGGTTCTTCGGCATCTGCAGACTCCTTCGTGGGGTGAGCGCGGCACCCCGCTGCGCCCGTGATCGGTTGGGGGCCATGGCGGCCCCGTTCGACGATCACGCTACCCGAGCGCCCGTCACGGCGCGATGCTCTCTCGGGGTGAGCCAGGCGCTCACCGGGAGGGCGCGGCTGCCGTCCAGGTGCACGCGCCACGTGCGTGATTCGACAACGGCGCCCGGTGGCCCTCAGCCTGCCGCCGCCCCTTCGCCGCGAGCGCGCCCGCCCACACACGTCGCCCGCATCGACGCCGAAACGCCCTGAACGCCTTGCGAAGACGCGCGCCGTGAGCCAAGGTGAAGACATGACTGACGAGAAAAAGATCATCGTGACCCGCACCATCGAGGCCCCGGCGCAGGACATCTTCAACGTCCTCACCAACCCGGCCGAGCACGTCAAGCTCGACGGCTCGGGCTTCATCCGCAGCGTCGACCACGGAGACCGCATCCAGAAGGTCGGCCAGGTGTTCACCATGAACATGGTCGGTGAGCACATGGGGGGCGAATACCAGACCGACAACCACGTCACCGGGTACGCCGATGACAAGCTCGTCGCGTGGCAGACGGCGCCCGCCGGCACCGAGCCCAAGGGCTGGGAGTGGATGTACGAGCTCGAGGCCCACGGCCCGAAGGAGACCGCCGTAACCCTGACGTACGACTGGAGCAAGGTCACCGACAAGGAACTGCTCAAGAAGGTGCACTTCCCCCTCGTCGAGAAGCACGCCCTCGAGGAGTCGCTCGCGAAGCTCGAAGAGCGCGCCACGTCGAACTGACGCCGTTCATCGGTGAGGCCCCATTCCCGCGCGGGAATGGGGCCTCACCGATGCTGGGAGCAACTAGTCCGATGTGCCGGTCGACGGCGGCAACGCGTCGGTGAGGTCGCGCAGTCGCCACCCGGCGCGTCTCTTGGCCCGTCAGCACGCCCGACGGCGTTTAGCTCAACGCGTCAGCACGACCGGCGGCGCGACGTGCGTCGCGTCAGCTCTTCCGACGCCGCGTCGCTCAGCGCGTCGGCAGCTGCGCGGGGTTGGGGTCGAGCCAGCCGTCATGCTCCTTGGCGAGCGCGTCGAAACGCTCGGTGAGGGCCTGCGCGACGGCCGAGGCAGGATCGTCGACGGTGTCCTGCTTGACGTAGACGCCCCACTCGTGATCCTCGTCGTCCTCCTCACCCGCCAGCGCCTCACGCACGACGCGCACGTCGGTGAAGTCACCCGATTCGAGCAGGTCGTCCGCGATCTCCTCGGCGACATCACGCTCGGGAAACAACATGAGGTACTCGGTCATGGGCACTACTGTGCCAAGGAAACCTGGGGATTGTCATCGTCGCCGCGCCCACGCGAGGCGGTAGATTGGCGACTCGAGTGGGGCGGCTCGAGTCAGACGACTCCAGTCGAGCGGCTCGAGTCAAGCGCGTGGATCGAATGTGAGGAATCGTCATGGTGTGGGCCCTCGTCGTCGCCGTCGTCCTGCTCCTGCTCATCGGGTGGAGCAACCTGACGCTGCAGAAGCAGGTGCGTCACCTGCAGGAGGAGATCACCGATCTGCGTGCGGGCCAGGATCTGTCCGAGCGCGTCAGCTACCTCGTGCACAAGGGTCGCGAGATCGAGGCCATCGCCATGTATCGCAGCGCGACGGGCCTCGGCCTGCTCGAGAGCAAGAACGCCGTCGAGGTCATCGCCAAGAACAACCCCCAGCTCTGACGTGCCGCTGGCGCCCCTGCCGCCGGCGTCAGAGCGCGTCAAGCCTCGTCAGGTCACTCTTCTCGTGGCCCGCTCCTCACCTGCGATCTACGTCCACGTGCGCGATTCTTGGTCATATCGACGAATGTGGACGGGAATCGCAGATGGGACAGGAAGCGCAGATGGTCACGGCGTCTCGTCGATAGCTGCTCGTCCACCTGAGTTCACCCAGGCTTCATGCCCCGGATCACCCACGGCCAGCCGGACGCCGACATCGGGCCACGCGAACGACCTACCGTCAGCCCGATGAAGGGACGTTACGTAGCGGTCGGAGACTCGTTCACCGAGGGCGTCGGTGACGCGAACCTCATGTACCCCAACGGCGTGCGCGGGTGGGCCGATCGTATGGCCCGCCAGATGGGGCGCGTGGACGCGACGTGGGAGTACGCGAACTTCGCCATCCGCAGCAAGCGTCTCGACGAGATCGTCGACGAGCAGTTCGACGCCGCCCTCGCGCTCGAACCGACGCTCATCTCGTTCTACGCCGGCGGCAACGACATCCTCGCCGTCCGCTCCGACATGCCCGCCATCATGGAGCGTTACGAGGCCGCGCTGCAGCGCCTCGTCGGATCGGGCGCGGAGGTGCTGCTGTTCACGACGTTCGACGTGAAGATCTCGACGGCGCTCGAGCCGCTGCGGCGGCGCATCGTCTTCTACAACGACGCCGTGCGCGAACTGGCCCGCCAGTACGGCTGCCTGCTCGTCGATCACACCCAGTTTCGAGAGTTCGACGACCCGCGCATGTGGGCGTTCGACCGCATCCACATGAGCCGGCTCGGGCACAAGCACCTCGCCGCCTACGTGCTCGCCGAACTCGGCATCCCCCACACGCTCAAACTGCCGGAGCTGCCTCCGTTCGAGGCGCCGCACTGGCGCGAGAGCATCCGCACCGAGAGCCGATGGCTCGCCACCGAGGTGATCCCCCTCTTCCGGCGCCGCATCAACGGCGTCCGTGAGGGCGATACGCTTCCCCCGAAGTGGCCCGAACCGATCCGCCCCGCGGACGGCATGAAGCGACTGGCCCGTGCGCGCGCGGGCGACGCCGTCGAGGTCAGGGCACGCGCAGGTGAACGCCACGCCGGCTGAGCGCCCGCGTCACGCTCACGAGCGATCAGACGCCCGCGCCGCGCACCGCGACGTCAACGAGATCTCCGAGGCGGCGCGCCACGGATTCGACCTCGGCGCGTCCGGTACGCGTGCGGTTCAGCTCGAGCACCCCACCGGAGACGATGAGGCCCGCGGCGACGACGCTGCGCTCCGCGTCACCCCCCGCTGCGACGAGCAGCCCCGCGATGGCGTCCTCGAGACCGGCGACCAGCGCGACGACCTTCTCGCGATACGGCCCGGGCGCACCGAACAGCACCTCCCGTCCGACGACCATCGCGTTCTCGGGGTAGTCACGGGCCTGCTGCGCGAACGGTTCGAGCAGACGCAGGACGTGCTCGCGCACCCCACCGTCACCGGCGTCGTCGGGCAGGTGATCGTCGACGAGATCACGCCACTCGTGTTCGACGACCATCATGAGCAGTTCCGCCTTCGTCGGGGCGTACTGGAACACGGTGCCGGCGGCGACGTTGGCGCGCTTGGCCACCTCGGCCGTCGTCATGCGCTCGTACCCCACCTCACCGAGCAGGCTCTCGGCAGCCGCGAGGATGCGGGCCTGCTTGTCAGCCTTGTTGCGCGCGCGACGACCCTGCTGGTCCGAGCCGCTCACGACGGGACGTCGGCAGGTCACGACCGTGGCGTCAGGCGTACCCGGCGTGGGGGCCGGCCTCGTCGGGGCCGTCGAACCGGCCGACGGTGCCGCGGAGGCGGCCGTGGCGCTGAGGGGAAGCGACATGGATCGAAACATTACCCGGGCCGAAAGGCCCTGGTGGCGCCGCAAAAAATGAGTACAGTCAAAAATATCGGAAACGAAGGAGACACCATGGACACCATGAAGGCCGCACGCCTCGACGTCACGCACCACACCCTGAACGTCGAGGAGGTACCCGTCCCGACGCCAGGGCCGGGCCAAGCCGTCATCGAGGTGAAGGCGGCGGGCGTCTGCCTGTCGGACGTGCACCTGCTCGAAGGGCTCATCGCGCCGCAGTTCCTCGACAGCGAGAAGGTGACGCTCGGTCACGAGGTCGCGGGCGTCGTCACCGCCCTCGGTGACGGCGTGCCGACACTGCCCGGCATCGAGGTGGGCAGCCGCGTCCTGCTGCAGGCCGGCCACCGCCTCCCGAACGGCCGCATCCTGACGCGCGGCGTCGACTACGACGGCGGGTACGCCGAATACGCCCTCGCGCAGGCCGAGACGCTCGTCCCGATCCCCGACGACCTCCCGTTCGAGCAGGCCGCCATCATCCCCGACGCCGTCTCGACGCCGTGGGCAGCCATCCAGACGAGCGGGCGCGTGCGCGCCGGCGAGGCCGTCGGCGTCTGGGGCCTCGGCGGGCTGGGCATTCACGCCGTGCAGTTGCTGCGTCTCATCGGCGCCTCCCCCATCGTCGCGATCGACCCGCTCGAGGCCGCGCGCGAACGGGCGCTCGCCGTCGGCGCCGACGTGGCGTGCGCCCCTGAAGACGCGGAGGACGCCATCCGCCAGCTCTCGCCCCGCGGTCTCGACGTCGCGTTCGACTTCGCGGGCGTGGCCCCCGTGCGGGCCCAGGCGATGGCCTCCCTCGCGCCGCAGGGACGTCTCGTCATCGTCGGCCTCGCCGGGCGGCCCATCGAGATTCCGTCCGACACCGCATTCGCCTACAAGCAGCTGACGCTGCGCGGCCACTACGGCAGCGAGGGAACGGACGTCCACCAGCTCGTCGCGTTGACCCGCACGAAGCGGCTCGACCTGTCGGCGTCGATCAGCGGGGTCTTCCCGCTCGAGGAAGCGCCCGAAGTGCTCGAGCGGCTCGCGCGCAAGGACGGCAACCCGATCCGTTTCATCCTGCATCCCTGACGGCGCACGCAGCCGTCCCCTCACCCATCGTCCCGCGCGATGATCTCGCGCACCCGACCTCGAGGAGGTCCCATGTACTACAGCAGTGGAAACTACGAAGCCTTCGCCCGTCCCCGCCCGCCGAAGGACGCCGCGAGCAAGCACGCCTGGATCGTCGGCAGCGGCCTCGCGGGCCTCGCGGCGGCCGTCTTCATGATCCGTGACGCCGCCGTCCCCGGCGAGAACATCACGATCCTCGAGAAGGGCTCCCTCGCCGGTGGCGCCCTCGACGGGATCGAGGAGCCCGAGAAGGGGTTCGTCATCCGCGGTGGACGCGAGATGGAGAACCACTTCGAGTGCCTGTGGGATTGCTTCCGCACGATCCCCAGCCTCGAGGTCGAGGGCGCGTCCGTGCTCGACGAGTTCTACTGGCTCAACAAGGACGACCCGAACTACTCGCTGCAGCGCGCCACCGTCGAACGCGGCCAGGACGCGCACACCGACGGGTTGTTCACGCTGAACAAGAAGGCGCAGAAGGATCTCGTCAAGGTGTTCCTCGCGACGCGCGAGGAGATGGAGAACAAGCGCATCGACGAGGTGTTCGGCCGCGACTTCCTCGACAGCAACTTCTGGCTCTACTGGCGCACGATGTTCGCGTTCGAGGAATGGCACAGCGCACTCGAGATGAAGCTGTACCTGCACCGCTTCATCCACCACATCGGCGGACTTCCGGACTTCTCGGCGCTCAAGTTCACCAAGTACAACCAGTACGAGTCGCTCGTGCTGCCGATGACGAAGTGGCTGAGCGAGCAGGGCGTGCGTTTCCAGTACGACACGGAGGTGACGGACGTCGAGTTCGACCTGACGGCGTCGGCCAAGCGCGCGACCCGCATCGAGTGGACCCGC
>NZ_DCNR01000083.1:20763-30864 GCF_002322065.1 Dermacoccus sp. UBA1591
CACCGCCGCGACGCTGAACCGCGGCCCTGCCTCGGCGTGGGACCTGTGGAAGAAGATCGCGCGCAAGGATCCGTCGTTCGGGCGCCCCGAGGTGTTCTGCAGCTCCATCGACGAGACGAAGTGGGAGTCGGCGACCGTCACGACGCTCGATGAGCGCATCCCCGAGTACATCCGGCGCATCGCCAAGCGCGACCCCTTCAGCGGACGGGTCGTGACGGGCGGCATCGTCACCGTCAAGGATTCGAGCTGGCTCATGAGCTGGACGGTGAACCGCCAGCCGCACTTCAAGAAGCAGCCGAAGGACCAGATCGTCGTGTGGGTCTACAGCCTGTTCGTCGACACGCCCGGCGACTACGTCAAGAAGCCGATGAGCGAGTGCACCGGCGAGGAGATCACCGCCGAGTGGCTCTACCACCTCGGCGTGCCCGAGGCTGACATCCCCGAACTCGCGGCGACGGGCGCGAAGTGCGTACCGGTCATGATGCCGTACGTGACGTCGTTCTTCATGCCCCGCAAGGCCGGTGACCGCCCTGACGTCGTGCCGGAGGGCGCGGAGAACTTCGCCTTCATCGGCCAGTTCGCCGAGACCAGCCGCGACTGCATCTTCACGACCGAGTACTCGGTGCGCACCGGCATGGAAGCCACCTACCAGTTGTTCGGCGTCGAGCGCGGTGTGCCCGAGGTGTTCAACTCGACCTACGACGTGCGGACGCTGCTCGACGCCTCGGCGCGCCTCAAGGACGGCGAGAAGACCGAGCTGCCCGGCCCCGCCGTACTGCGCCGCAAGATCGCGAAGGGGCTCGACTCCACCGAGATCGGCGTGCTGCTGCGCGAGCACGGCATCCTGTGACGGCAACCTGACGCCCGCATCGCGCGCCGAGGCCCTCATCCCGAGTCGGGGATGAGGGCCTCGGCCATGCAGGTGTTGTACGACGACGGTGTGGCGCTGCGTCGTGCGCTCCGGAGCGTGCGTCGTGACGAGCTCGGGCTCAGCGGGTGCTGTACGGCCGGAGCGAACGCCCGATCGAGCGCGGGCGCGGTCGTTCGCCGGGCCCCAGCGCGACGATGCCGTCGCGTCCGGCCGCGAAGACGCACGTGTGAGAGCGCGATTCGAGTGCGTCCCGGTACTGCGCGTTCTGTTCGCTCAGCTCCTCGATCTGCGCCCGTAGCGCCGTGACCTGGTGCTCGAGCTCCATGATGCGTTGGATGCCGGCGAGCGAGACTCCCTCCGACGACAGCTCCTGCACCCGACGCAGCTGCGCGATGTCGCGCATCGAATAGCGGCGGCCGCCGCCACCCGTGCGTTCGGGGGTGACGAGCCCCAGACGGTCGTACTGGCGCAGCGTCTGGGCGTGCATCCCGGCCAGTTCGGCGGCGACGGAGATGACGTACACCGGCTTCGCCGGAGCGTCGAGGCCGTGCAGCCGCTCGTCACCGACGCGTCCGTTGTGGTCGTCGACGATCTCGCCGCGCCGCCGTTCGACCCGCGACGGCGTCACGACGCGGCCTGACGCGCCTTCGCGAGCAGCTCTTCGCGCGGGTCGGCTTCGCCCGCCGCGAGGGTCTCGACGGCCCGACGCTGCTCGTCGGTGAGCTCCTTCGGCACGACGACGTGAACCTTCGCGATGAGGTCGCCGGTCGCCTTCTTCGTCTTCACGCCACGGCCCTTGACGCGCAGGCTGCGGCCCGAGGGCGTGCCGGGCGCGACGCGGACCTTGACGCTCTTGCCGTCGAAGGTGGGCACCTGCACCGTGGCGCCGAGGGTGGCCTCGGCGAACGTCACGGGCAGCTCGACGGTGAGGTTGTCACCGTCGCGGCCGAAGACCGGGTCGGTGCCGACGCTGATGTGCAGGATCATGTCGCCGTTCGGGCCACCGCCGAAGCCGGGACGGCCCTTGCCGCGCAACCGGATCTTCTGCCCGTCCTTCACCCCGGCCGGAATGCGCGCGGTGAAGCTCTGACCATCGGCGTCGCTGATGCGCACCTCGCTGCCCTCGACGGCCTGACGGAACGTGATCGACGCGCGCGCCTCGACGTCCTCGCCTCTCTGGGCGGCGCGCTGACGGGAGCCGCCGCCGAAGCCGGAGCTGAACCCGCCGCCCCCGAAGCCTCCGCCGGCGCCACCGAACTGGGCGAGCAGATCTTCGAGGTTGATGCCCTGCTGGCCACCCGCCCCACTCGAATAGGTGCGGTAACCGCTGCCGCCGCCCCCGCCGAACATCGACGAGAAAACGTCCTCGGCGCCGCCGGCACCGCCGCTGAAGCGGGCGCCGCCTCGCGCCATCTGACGCACGGCGTCGTACTCCTGACGCTGCTGCGGATCGGAGAGCACCTGGTTGGCCTCGCCGATCTCCTTGAACTTCTGCTCAGCGGAGGTGTCACCGGGGTTCTTGTCCGGGTGGTACTTGCGGGCCAGCTTGCGGTAGGCCTTCTTGATGTCCTCCTCGCTCGCGTCCTGCGCGACACCGAGGGTGGCGTAAAAGTCTTTTTCGAACCAGTCCTGACTGGCCATGCGCACCTCCTTCGTGGTTTCACGCCCGCCGGTTGCGGACCGGGCGTGCATCGCGTGCGCGTGCGAATGGGGTTTTCAGTTGTGTGTCGGCGGCGCCCGGTGGGGGCGCCGCCGCGACGTCAGCGAAGCAGGTTGCCCCGCGGCACGAAGCGACCCGGCTCGGCCGCGGCGCGCTCGATCAGCCTGCGACCGAGACGCGGGCGGGACGCACGACGCGCTCGCCCACCTTGTAGCCCGGCTGCAGCACCTGCACGACGAAGGTTCCGTCGACGCCCTCGGGCGCCTCGGCCTCGACGTGCATGAGCGCCTCGTGGACGCTGGGGTCGAACGCCTCGTCGACCGCGCCGAAGCGTGCCACACCGAAGCGGTTGAGCGTCGATTCGATCTTGTCGGCGATCTTGCTCATCGGGCCCTCGGTGAGGTCGCCGTGCTGGCGCGCGAGCTCGATGTCGTCGAGCACCGGGATGAGGGATTCGACGACCGAGCCGATCGTCGTCTCCTTCTCACGAGCCCGGTCGCGCTCGACGCGGTTGCGGTAGTTGACGTACTCGGCCTGGATGCGCTGCAGGTCGGACAGGCGCTCCGCAGCGAGCTTCGAGTCCGGGTGCTCGGCGACCGCGTCGTCAGCGCTCGTCGCGTCGGGGCCGGCCTGCGTGGCGGCCTCGTCGGAACGCGTCTGCAGTTTCTCGGGCTGCTCTCCGCCGGGCAGGTCTGAACCCACACCGCCGGCGAACGAGTTGTCGGTCTCGCCCTGCGTCGCACCGTCGGCGTTGTGGGGCGTGGCGCCGCTCGTGTTCTGGTCCGTCATGACGGACTCCTTCCTGCCACCTCCTGGTGGCGAAGCGGCCGGTGGGCTCCCCGTGGGCAGCCCACCGGCCGTACTCGTGTCAGGGGCCGACCGGGGTGCGCGTGGCACCCCGGTCAGGCACTCACTTGGAGGTGTCGTCGTCGTCCTCGACGACCTCGGCGTCGACGACGTCGTCGCCACCCTGCTTCTGCTCGCCTGCAGCGCCCTCGGCACCGGCCGCACCCGCGGCGTCGCCGTTCTCGGCCTGCGCGGCGTACATCGCGGCGCCCATCTTCTGGCTGGCCTCAGACAGCGCCGTGGCCTTCGCGTTGATGTCCTCCGGCGACGCGGACGACTCCGGCTTCAGGGCCTCCTTGAGCTCGGCGAGGGCGCTCTCGGTGGCCGACTTTTCGTCAGCGGGCACCTTGTCGCCGTTCTCCTCGAGGAACTTCTCCGTCGAGTAGACGAGAGCCTCGCCCGTGTTGCGGGCCTCGGCCTCCTCGCGACGCTTCGCGTCCTCGGCGGCGTGCTCCTCGGCCTCGCGGACCATGCGCTCGATGTCCTCCTTCGGCAGCGCGGAGCCACCGGAGATCGTCATCGACTGCTCCTTGTTCGTGCCACGGTCCTTCGCGGAGACGTGCACAATGCCGTTGGCGTCGATGTCGAACGTGACCTCGATCTGCGGCACGCCACGCGGCGCGGGAGCGATGCCCGTGAGCTCGAAGTTGCCGAGAGCCTTGTTGGCCTTGGCGATCTCGCGCTCACCCTGGAACACCTGGATGTCGACGGACGGCTGGTTGTCCTCAGCCGTCGAGAACACCTCGGTGCGCTTCGTCGGGATGGCCGTGTTGCGCTCGATGAGCTTGGTGAAAAGCCCACCCTTCGTCTCGATGCCGAGGCTCAGCGGCGTGACGTCGATGAGCAGCACGTCCTTGCGCTCACCCTTGAGCACACCGGCCTGCAGCGCGGCGCCGACGGCGACGACCTCGTCCGGGTTGACGCCCTTGTTCGGCTCCTTGCCACCGCACATCTGCTTGACGAGCTCGACGACGGCCGGCATGCGGGTCGAGCCACCGACGAGGACGACGTGGTCGATGTCGGAGATCTTGACGCCCGCATCCTTGATGACGTTCTCGAACGGCTTCTTCAAGCGCTCGAGCAGGTCCTTCGTCATCTGCTCGAACTGAGCACGCGTGATCGTCTCGTCGACGTGGATCGGGCCGTTCTCGCCCATCGACAGGTACTGGAGGGAGATGTTCGTCGAGGTCGAGCTCGACAGCTCCTTCTTCGCCTGCTCCGCGGCGTCACGCAGACGCTGCATGGCGATCTTGTCCTTGCTCAGGTCGACGCCGGACTCGCTCTTCACCTTGTTGATGAGGTGCTCGACGATGCGGTTGTCCCAGTCGTCGCCACCGAGCTTGTTGTCACCGGAGGTGGCGCGCACCTGGATGGTGGAGAAGCCGTCCTCCGCGTCCTTGCCCACCTCGAGCAGGGAGACGTCGAACGTACCGCCACCGAGGTCGAAGACGAGGATGAGCTCGTCCTCCTTGCCCTTGTCGAGGCCGTAGGCGAGGGCCGCGGCGGTGGGCTCGTTGACGATGCGCAGGACGTTGAGGCCCGCGATCTCGCCGGCCTCCTTCGTGGCCTGACGCTCGGCGTCGTCGAAGTAGGCGGGAACCGTGATGACGGCGTCCGTGACCTCTTCGCCGAGGTAGGCCTCGGAGTCACGCTTGAGCTTCATGAGAATACGGGCCGAGATCTCCTGCGGCGTGTACTTCTTGCCGTCGATCTCCGTCGTCCAGTCCGTGCCCATGTGGCGCTTGACGGAACGGATGGTGCGATCGACGTTCGTGACCGCCTGACGCTTCGCGATCTCGCCGACGAGGATCTCGCCGTTCTTCGTGAACGCGACGACGGATGGGGTGGTGCGACCGCCCTCGGCGTTCGCGATGATCTTGGGCTCGTTGCCTTCGAGAACGGCGACGGCCGAGTTGGTGGTACCGAGGTCAATACCGACTGCGCGACCCATGGTGGGATCTCCTTCGTTCGAGGAAACGACGATCTGTGCGCGCGCCCTGCAGGCGTGGCCCACACCGTCAGATTGACTGATGTTGACTCAACTCTGTTTCGCCGTGAGTGTCAACCCTCGGCTCATCAAAGTTGCTGTTACTTGACTCAACTTGTTTGATCCGCACTTCATTCCCCGTCGCAGAAGTTTTCTCCGGGCCCCGTCTCGTCAGCCTTGGACGAGCCTCGCCCGTCGCGCGGACGCCGCCACTACCCCTGGGTAGGATCGCGGGATAGACAGGGCGAGCGCGTGTGGGTTCGCCGGCGCTGCGGGACGATGGAGAGCGACGATGCGGACAGAGCCCGAGCAACACGCGACGAGCGGAAACGTGACGGTCTCGCGCGTGCAGCACGGCCCCTCCCAAGCGCGCGTCACCTCGATCAGCGGCCCCCGCGGTCGCGACTTCGTCCTCGTCGCCGGCATCGGAGTGGCCTCCGACTATTACGTTCGCCTCGCCCTCGATCTCAATCAGGTCGGCACCGTCCACGCCATCGACCTTCCCGGCTTCGGCGGCGTTCCGCACGGCAAGCAAACGCCCGGGATCGAAGGATTCGCGGATCTCGTCGAGGCCGCGATCACCCAGCTCGAGCTGGACGACCCGGTCCTCGTCGGGCATTCCATGGGCTCACAGGTCGTCACCGAGGTCGCGGCGCGGCGCTCGGATCTCAGCACCATCGTCCTCATCGGCCCCGTCGTGAACTCTGCCGAGAGCAGCATCGCGCGCCAGGCGTGGCGCCTCGCCCAGTGCGCCGGGCGCGAACCCTTCGCGATCACCGTGCACGTCCTCATCTCCTACGTGCTCTGCGGGCCGTGGTGGTTCTTCAAGGTGCTGCCGAAGATGATGAACTACCCGATCGAAGAGCGGCTCCCGCACGTGCGCGCGCACACCCTTATCCTGCGTGGGCAGCACGACGTGACCAGCCCGCGCTCCTGGGCACGGCACCTGTGCGACATCACGCCGCACGCACGCGCCTGGGAGATCCCGAGCGCAGCGCACTCCGTCATGTACGCGCACGCCGGCGCCGTGGCCGCCTTGACCGTCGAGCACATGCAGCACCCCGAAGCCGCGCACGACGACCCTCGCGATCGACAGATCGACCAGCGCACGAACCCCGACGAGCGCCGCTCGCTCGTGCGCTTCCTCTCGCGACTGCGTGGCGGTGCGACGACGCTGCGCGGGATGGTCACCGGCGACGATGCGCTCGTCGCCCGCGGCAGCCGCCGCTCCCTCGCCGGATACGACGGCCCGCACGACTCCCCCGACGTCGATGCCGTACCCCTCGACGCCGCGGAGGCCGCGGAGGACGAGTCGACGTCCGAAGCGGCACGCACGACGGACTGACGAACCCCGCGGTGTGCTGCCACCACTCGTCGGCGCGCGGTTCGGAGGCGAGGTGATCGGGAACAGCGGCGCCGCAGCGATGGTTGACGCGGACACACCGCGACGCACAGGAGCAGCCATGAGCGACGAGACCTTCGAGCCCACCACGCCGATGAAGGCGCACGAGCCGGCGGCCACGCCGACGATGGAGCAGATGCTCGGCGCGGCGACCAGTCCGTCAGGCCTGCACACGATCACCGACCCGAGCGGCGACCCCTACGAGACCCTGCGCACGGCCAAGGAGCTGTTCGACGTGCGCAAGTACACCGAGGCGGCGCGTCTCATCGAGGGCATGACCGGCACGCCGGAGGGCGCGTCGCGTGATGCTCGCGAACTGCTCGCCCGCAGCTATTACCACTCGGCGCAGCTGACGAAGGCCACCGTCGCGGCCCGTGAACTGCTCGACGTCGACCCGACGAACGTCGACGCCGCCGTGCTCCTGGCCCGCTCGCTCGAGCGTGCGGGCAAGAAGGACGAGGCCGCCCCGGTGCGACGCCTCGCCCAGTCGCTCGGCGCCGACATCTGACGCACGTCGGAGGGCAGCATCTGGTCTGTGAGGGCACGGAAGAACGCTCCCATCGACGTCAGCTGCTGCCGCTGCGACGGTGCGCGGCACGCGCCGCTCAGCGCAGGGCGTTCAGCGTCATGAGGTCGTCGTCACTGAGGGTGACGTCGCGAGCCGCCGTGTTCTCCTCGAGGTGCGCGATCGACGATGTGCCAGGGATGAGCAGGACGTTCTCGGCGCGCGCGAGCAACCAAGCCAGGCCGACCTGCGCCGGCGTGACGCCGCGTTCGGCGGCCATGCGCTGCACCGCCCGGTCGTCGCCGACCTTCGGCAGGTGCTCGAACGCCGAGCCGAGCGGGAAGAACGGCACGTAGGCGACGCCACGCTCACGGCACAGCTCGAGCGTGGCGTCGTCGTCACGCATGAGGAGGTTGTAGGCGTTCTGCACGCACACGGCGCCCGCGTCGAGCGCGACGCGCGCCTGCTCGGTCGAGACGTTGCTGACGCCGAACGCCTCGAGCTCCCCCGCCTCGACCAGGCCCTGCATGGCACCGAGCTGCTCCTCGAGGGGGCAGGCGTTCTCCTCGCCGATCTCGTCGACGGGCATGACGCGCAGGTTGACGACCGGCAGCCGCTCCACGTCGAGCGTCACGAGGTTCTCGCGGACCGCGGCCACGAGCTGGTCGGGGCGCTGCGCCGGCAGCCACTCACCCGACGGGCCCCGCACGGCGCCGACCTTGGAGACGATGACGAGATCGTCGGCGTAGGGATGCAGCGCCTCCTTGATCAGTTCGTTCGAGACGTTCGGGCCGTAGAACTGCGACGTGTCGATGTGGTCGATGCCGAGCTCGACGACGCGACGCAGCACGCGGACGGCCTCGTCGTGATCGCGTGGCGGACCGAACACGCCCGGCCCGGGAAGCTGCATGGCGCCGTACCCGACGCGTCCGACGTGATGACCGGCGACGGTGAAAGTGCTCATGCGTCATTCGACCACGCCGGCCTGGGGGCAGGCGGCGGCGCGTCGCAGATGCTCGTCAGGTGAGCGTCAGAGTGTGAGAAGACCCCGCACGAGCGCCGACGCGCCACCGAGCGCGGCGAGCGCCATCGCGAGTCGCTTCGCCTGCGCCGTCGTCACGCGAGGCGTGAGACCCTCGCCGATGCGGACACTGATGAGCACGAGCACGACGACGAGCGGCATGAGCCACCAGGGCGGCAACTCGGTCGAGCCCGTCGACCCGAGCGTCGTCCTCGCGATGACCGAGATGGCCCCCATCGTCATGAAGATGGGTTGGAGGGTCGCGGCGAACGATCGGTGCTCCCACCGCGTCAGCCGGGAGTGGATGACGAGGACGGGCGCCGAGACCCCGCACAGCGTATTGAAGAATCCGCCGATGACGCCTGCGACGGGCGTCACCCACGCGGACGTGACGTGCGGTAGACGGCCGAGGCGATCGGCGCCGACGGTGAAGCCGATCGCGCCGAGCACCGCCACTCCGACGACGACCTGCAGCCAGGCCGCACTGACCTCGCGTACGACCACGGCACCCACGAGAGCGCCCGGCACGACACAGGCGCAGATGATGCCGGCGCGCCGCCAGTCGACGTCACGTCGCAACGTCAGGGTGAGCAGCAGGCCGGAAACGGTCGTCGTCGCGTTCGCGAGCAGGACGCCATGGGCGGCGCCCATGATGAGCGTCAGTGTCGGAGCCAGGACGAGCCCCATGCCCGAACCCGACAGGCGTTGGAGCACCGCGCCGACGAGGATCGCCGCGACGACGGCGGCGAGCATCGCGGCGGTGAACTCCATCCGCACATCCAAGCAGGTCGTCCCCCGCCGCCGTTCCTCTGGTCAGCGGGCCGCGTTGGTGGCCTGGGGCGGTCGGGAGGGTTTCACCCTCGCGTTTGGCCCGTGGGGCCGACGCGCGTCAGGATGGGGAACCGTGAAGACCGTCCTCGACGTCATGCGCCACCGGCGCGACAACTCGAGCCAGCCCCTGCGGCGTCACGACCACGCGCGCGTCACCGTCGTCCTCGAAGGCGGCAGTTCCCGCGCGGCCTACGGCGGCGGCATGGTGGCCGAGCTCGAGGCTCGCGACCTGCTCACGACCGTCGATGCGGTCTACGGCGCGTCGGCCGGAGCTCTCAACGGCGCCTGGCTGATCTGTGGCCGCGCCCGGGCCAATCTGCACGGCTGGTGGGCGCCGGAGAGCATGAATGCGACGATCCGCCCGTCGAACGCGCTGCGTCGCAAACCCGTCGTCGACACCGACGTCATCGTCTACGACCTGTACGAGAACGTCACGCCGATGGGGTTCGAGGAGATCCTCGCGAGCGATGTCGAGTACCACCCCATCGCCACCGACGCGGCGAGTGGCGACGCGGTCGACCTGGCGCCGATGATCCACGACAAGGCGAGCCTGCAGGACGCACTGCGCGCCACGGCGCGGCTGCCGGTTCTCGGCGGCGCACCCGTCGAGATCGACGGACGACGTTTCATCGACGGCGGGATCGCGGAGAACATCCCCGTCGAGACAGCACTGGCCCAGGGCGCGACGCACGTGCTCGTGCTGCGCACCAAGGCGCCGTCGCTGGATCTGAGCCCCGACAAGGCGGTCGAGAAGCGACTCGTCGCGCGGTGGATGTCCCGTCACGCGCCCGGCGCGAGCGCGGCCTGGACGCGCCGCAACCTGCGCAAGCAGGAGATCGAGCACCTCATGTCGCACGACGACCGGGTGACGCAGGTGGCGCCGCCCGCCGACGTCGCGCGCATCTCCGTCGTCGGCCGCGCTCAGGACGTGCAGCGACGTGCCGTCCAGGACGGTCAGCGCATCATGGCCGAGACCCT